>JBPCTX010000140.1:0-18478 GCA_051011455.1 Acidimicrobiia bacterium
AGCGATGGCGACCAGTGCATCGGCCCGGAGCTGCTCCCGCGACCATGAGTGCGCTTCGCGAGGGAACCGGTCGGCTCGCTCATCGAGGGCCCGGTTGACCACCTGCCAGTCGTAGCCGGACAGCTGGGCGTGAATGAAACCGACCGACTCGTCCAATGAGGGCCAGGACCGAACCTTGCGCTCTTCGTGGGCCTGGCGCTCGTCACGCCGACGGACACGCTTGGTCAATGACCGGAGCCGCTGGATCCCCGGAATGTCCCGGGCTTCCGCCGTTTCCATCGTCTCTTCGTCGGCTCCTTCTGCATACAGGCCGGCCAGAGCGGCGGTCCGGTCGAACGTCCAGTCGCCAGCTTCGAGCTTCTTGAACCGATCGGAGAGCTCCGGAGTCCGGTTCGCCGTCTCCAGGAGCGAGCGGGCGGTGGCCGCCGAGACGTCGAGCTGAGCGGCCAGCTCAGTGGCGGATGGATCGGCATCGAGGGAGCGCCGTGCCAGCTCCTGGAGGAGCCGAACCTGGCGTGCCCGCTGGCGGCTGATCTCGCGTTCGCCGGCTCTGATCTCGGCGATCAGCTCCGGGGTGGAGGTGAGGGTGAGCTCCCCTTCTTGAAGTATCTCGAACATGTGTTCGATGATATAGGAGGGGTGTGACACAAACCAGGGCCGGCTCCCGGATCTCGAGGAGCCCTACCCGTCGGCCGCCTTGGCGGCGATTTCCTCAACAACGTCGGCGTTGGCCAGCGTGGTCACATCACCGAGTTGGCGATGCTCCGAGATATCACGCAGCAACCGCCGCATGATCTTGCCGCTGCGGGTCTTGGGCAGATCATCAGTGAACACGATGCTGGCCGGCTTGGCGATGTGTCCGATCTTGTCGGCCACGGTGTCGCGCAAGTCGGAGATCAGATCCTCGTTGCCTTCAATCCCGGACCGCAGTGTCACAAAGGCAGCTATCGCCTGACCGGTCACCGCATCGGTCCTGCCGACCACGGCCGACTCGGCCACAGACGGATGGCTGACCAGAGCAGACTCAACCTCGGTAGTTGAGATGTTGTGGCCGCTCACCAGCATGATGTCGTCCACCCGGCCCAGCAGCCAGAAGTACCCGTCGTCGTCCCACTTGCACCCGTCGCCGGGGAAGTACTTGCCGGGGAAGCGGGACCAGTAGGTGTCCAGGAAGCGCTGGTCGTCGCCGTAAACGGTACGCAGCATCGAGGGCCAGGGTCGCTCCAGCACCAGGTAGCCGCCACCACCCAGCGGGACGTCGTTGCCGTCCTCATCGACGACATTGGCCTTCAACCCGGGGAAGGGCATAGTGGCCGAGCCGGGCTTGGTGGCAACCGCTCCCGGCAGAGGCGTGATCATGATTCCACCCGTCTCGGTTTGCCAACAGGTGTCGACGATCGGACAGCGTTCGCCGCCGATCTTCTCGTGGTACCACATCCAGGCCTCGGGATTGATCGGCTCACCAACCGTGCCAAGCAGTCGCAGAGAGCTCAGGTCGTGGCCGGCCGGGTATTGATCCCCCCACTTCATGAACGCCCGGATGGCGGTGGGGGCGGTGTAGAAGATCGTGACACCGTATTCCTCGATGATCTCCCACAGGCGATCGAAGTCGGGGTAATTGGGCGCTCCCTCATACATCACTCCGGTGGCCCCGTTGGCCAGCGGTCCATAGACGATGTAGGAGTGGCCGGTCACCCATCCGATGTCGGCCGCGCACCAGTAGACATCGTCCGGCTTCAGATCGAAGACGTAGTGATGGGTAGTGGTGGCACCGGTCAGGTATCCACCCTGGGTATGGACGATTCCCTTGGGCTTGCCGGTGGTACCGGAGGTGTAGAGGATGTAGAGCAGGTCCTCGGCCCCCAGCACAGCCGGTTCGGAAGTGGCCGGCTGATCTGCAATGACATCGTGATACCAGACGTCGCGTCCTTCGGTCATCGAGACCTCTGAGTCGGTTCGCTTGACGGTGATGATGTGCTCGATGCTGGGGCAACGACTGGCCGCCACATCGGCCGCGGCCTTGAGGGGAACGACCGAACCGCGACGCCAACCGCCGTCGGAGGTGATGATGACCTTGGCATCGGCGTCGTCGATACGGTTGGCGAGAGCGTCGGCCGAGAACCCGGCGAAGACCACCGAGTGCACAGCTCCAATCCGAGCGCAGGCCAGCATCGCCACCGGCAGCTCCGGCACCATGCCGAGATAGATGGCTACCCGATCGCCGCGCTCAACCCCCATCCCGGTGAGAGCGTTGGCGAATCGACAGACGTCCTCGTACAGGTCCTGGTAGGTGATGGTGCGGGTGTCGCCGGGCTCTCCGATCCAGTGGAACGCAACCTTGTCGCCCTGGCTTTCGAGGTGGCGGTCGAGGCAGTTGTAGGACAGGTTGAGCTCGCCGTCCGAGAACCACTTGTAGAAGGGAGGATTCGAGTCGTCCAGCACCTCGCTCGGCTCGGTGAACCAGCTGATCCGCTCCAGCGCTTGCTTGTGCCAGAAGCCGAGCCAATCAGATTCGGCTTCCTCGTAGATATCGGAGCCGGCATTGGCGGCGGCAGCGAAAGCGGCCGGCGGTTCAAAGCGGCGGTTCTCTTCCAGCAGGTTCTCGAGTGCCTGTCGTTGCTCGCTCAAAAGCATCCTTCCGTGGTCGGAGTGCATGTTACGCGCATGCTGGGCGCCGCGAAGATCCGAACCCGGTGGCCGCACGGTTTCTTGTCGCACCTCCTTGGTAGGTTTGGTCAGGAGTCAAGAGGAGGAGTAGTCATGCCAGAACGCGATGGATTTGCACACGGGGTTCCCAGCTGGACCGATCTAGCAACCAGCGATGTCGAGGGAGCCAAGGCTTTCTACGGAGCCGTATTCGGATGGGCGGCAGAGGATCAGCCCACCGATCAGGGCGTTCCGTACACCATGCTCAGCAAGGGAGGCAAGGTGGTGGCAGGCCTGGGACCTATCCCGCCCGATCAAGCCGCGGCAGGCATGCCGCCGATGTGGAACAGCTACGTCAATGTCGACAGCGTCGACGCGACGATCGGCAAGGTCACCGGGGCCGGTGGCAGCGTGCTCATGCCGGCTATGGACGTCATGGACGCTGGCCGGATGGCTTTTGTGGCAGATCCGACCGGGGCGGCGATAGGCCTGTGGCAGGCAGGTAGCCACAAGGGGGCCGAGCTGGTCAACGAGCACGCCACCCTCTCCTGGAACGAGCTGATGACGGATGACACTGCCGCCGCCACTCAGTTCTACACGGATGTGTTTGGCTGGAGAGCGGAGACCACCGAGATGCCCGGAGGGCTGTACACCTCCTTCTGGGCAGACGGCAACGTTGAGGGCAACGCCGCGGCAGGCATGATGGCCAAGACCGAGGATATGGGCGACTTCCCCAACTACTGGGGCGTCTACTTCTCCGTCGACGACGTCGATGCCATCCTGGGGGCAGTCAAGGACAACGGCGGTCAAGTACTCATGCCGCCGATGGACATCCCTCAGGTTGGTCGCATGGCCGTCGTGCAGGATCCGCAGGGCGCATCCATGAGTGTGATCACAATGGCGACGGAGCAGCGTTAGCGGGGCGGTGTAGCCGTCAGCGGCTAGTTCATCCGCCCAGGGCAGTAACTCGTTCGTCCAGCAGGGAGAGATCGTCCAGCTCCATCTGCCGGACATAGAAGCGGTCGACTCCGGCCGCCTCCCATTCCGCCATCAGAGATTGAGCCCGGTCGGGTGGTCCGAGCGGCAGACCGGCCCGGCTGAAACGCTCCTCGAGCTCTTCGGGCTCGGCGTTGCGTTTCATGGCGGCCTGATGGAGGTGGTCGCGGTAGGAGCCCTCATCCGACCCGACTACCACTGAGCCCATCACGCTGGTGACGATGGTGGCCGGGTCCCGGCCTGCCTCCTCGGCTGCTCTACGCATCGTCGTGATGTTGGCGGCGAGAACCTCAGCCGGGGCCGGCGATTGGTTGTACTCGTCGGCGAAGCGGCCGGCCAGCGCCGGTGTCCGCTTCTTGCCGGTGCCTCCGACGATGATCGGAAGTGGGCCGGTCGGTCCCGGCTGCACATCGGCCGACAACCGGTAGTGAGAGCCATCGAAGCTAGACGGCTGGGGGCCGAAGGCTGCCCGCAGGTATTGCAGGGACTCGGTGAAGCGGGTGAAGCGTTCGGCCATCGGCCACAGGTCCAGGCCGTATGCGTCATGCTCTTCAGACATCCACCCTGTGCCGACGCCCAGATCGAAGCGACCTCCCGACATATGATCGATGGTGAGAGCATTCTTGGCGATGACGGCCGGGTGCCGGAAAGAGATTGGCGAGACCAGCACACACAGCCGGATGGTGTTGGTGTCCCGCCCGATCCCGGCCAGCGTGGCAAAGGCGTCGGTCGCATCGTGGGCGGGTTCGGCACTCGAGTAGTAGTGGTCCGAGCGGGCGAAGGACACCAGCCTGCGATCCTCAGCCCACCGGGCAACCGTCAGCAGTTGATCGTAGGTGCCGCCCATCTGCGGCTCGGTCATGATTGAGAAGTCCATGGGCCGAGCCTAGGCATTCGTCGGTCTCAGGAATCCTGTCGGGAACCCGCCAAACGCCGCTCGGGTTGGGAACGAAAGCCGAGCTGGGACCGTTGTTGAGGTGTGAGAACAAGGGCGCCGAGGGCCCCGGTCAATCCGTCTCCCGCTTCCCCGACCCACCCTCGACGCCCTTCTCTCGCGCCCGGGCTACCAGATGTCGGAGACTGCCTCGGCGGCCGCGGTCAGGAACTGGTCGGCGTGATCGAGATCGAATATCAGGGGTGGCCGGATCTTCACTACCGAATCGGTCGGTCCCGTCTGCCCGACGAGAACTCCTTTGGCTTTTAGGGCTTCGACGAAGCTGTCGGCCAACTCGGTGTGCTTGAGATCGAGGCCTGTGAAGGATCCAGCTCCCCGGATCTCGGCCGAAATCGCTGTCCTGCTCATGATTTCGGTAAGGCCCGCCCGCAGGTGGTTGCCTACTGTCTCGGCCCGATGGGGAAGCCTCAGCTCTGCTGTGATGTCGAGCACCGCCGATGCTGCTGCTGCCGCCACCGGGTTGCCTCCGAAGGTGGAGAAGAAGTAGCTGCTGTCGGCGAAACGGTTGGCAATTGCCCGGGTGGTCACGACGGCGCCAATCGGATAGCCGTTGCCGAGTGGTTTGCCCAGCGTGACGATGTCGGGAGTCAGATCGTCCACGGCGAATCCCCAGTAGCCGGCTCCTACACGGCCCAGCCCGCCCTGTACCTCGTCGGCAATGAAGAGCCCTCCGTGATCGCGCACCGTCCGGGCAGCGGCCAGCAGGAAGCCGGCCGGAGGAACCCGGACTCCATCGCTGGAGAATGTGGCATCAACCCACAGGCCGGCCGGGGAGTGACCCGCGGCGACCAGTGTCTGGATGGCGTCTTCCGGGTCCGGACCTTCACATCCGGGAGCCGCCATGACGGCCACCGTGTCGGGAGCCTCCGACGAAGGCCGCTCCTCCGGTGACAACGCGTAGATATCGCCGGTCCAACCGTGATAGGCGTTGGCGGTGACGATTCCTCCGCGGTGGCCGGTGACCGTGCGGGCAATCCGCCAGGCAAGGTCGTTGGCCTCGCTTCCAGAGTTGACAAAGAAGCACACTTCGAGCCCGCCCGGGAGCAGGTTCGTCAGCTTCCCGGCCAGATCCACAACCGGGCCGGTTAGGTAGCGGGTATTCGTGTTGAGCCGGGCTGCCTGGCCCGCCGCCGCGGTCACAACTCTTCGATTTGCGTGGCCTACTTGGACGACGTTGTTGTAGGCGTCCAGGAAGCGGCGTCCGGCCGCGTCGAACAACCACACGCCTTCCCCCCGGACCAGATGCAGCGGCTCCCGGTAGCTGAGGTTGAGTCCCGACCAGAGTTTCTGTTGGCGACGCGAGGCCAGTTCGCGGGTCGGGAGAGGTGCGGAGGGGATCCCGGCGGTTTGTCGCAGGGCGGCGCTGACCTCGTTTGCATCCAGTGACTCCCACAAGTGAAGGCCGGCTGTGATCTCGGGGGAGTCGAAGTTGATGTAGTCGGTGTTGTCGGGATGCAGTTGAGCACGGTAGGCAGCGATCGCGAGTGATTGGGCCAGCCGAATCGAAATGAGGTCCGGTAACACGTATACCTCGGCGGCTTCCAGTTCGCTGACCTGGCAATATCCGGCCACCAGCGCACATGCGGCTTCCAGAGGATCGGGGTGCTCGAGAGCGGCATAGGCAGCCGCAACCGCCAGGTCCTGGATGAGAGTGCCGTGCAATGCGTCGCCGAAGTCGAGGATCCCGCTCAACTCGTGGGGTGAGTTCGGGTCGATCAAGAGGTTCCCCCGATTGAAGTCGTTGTGAATGACCTGTGATGGCAATGCGGCAAGCTGCGGGAGTGTCCGGGCGGCCTTCTCTGACAGGACCCGCATGACCAACTCCCGGGTGGCCGGGTCGGGCACAGCCGCCACCCAACCGACCAGTTCGCCGGCCCTCCGTGCATCCCAAACGAGTCGACGGCCGGCAGTCGGGTGAAAGAAACCTCGCAATGCTCGTTGCAACCTGGCCAGGAGTTTGCCGGTGGCTGAGGCGAGCGGTGCCGGCAGCTTGCCCCCCGGAACCGGATCGCCCGGCAGGAAGGTGAGTGCTCGCAACTGATAGGCCACGTCGGCCAGTTCGAACGAGGCGGTGAGATCTCCGCCGAGAGTCGGCACCACCTCCGGCACGGAGAGCTCGGGATCAACCGCCGCGATGTGCGTGAGGATGGCTGCCTCGAGATCAAGCGCTCCCGGGGCGTCGGCGGGATTGGCCACCTTGATTGTGAAGCGGCCGTCGGCGGTTTCCACCATGGCGTTGAGGTCGCGTTCACTATCGAGAGGGCTGACTGTGCCGGTCAGCCCGAAGACGTCGCGGGCAAGTTCGATCAACACTTCGGTCGACATGCTGGGCGCCGGGTGCTCGAGGAGTTCCTTCACTACCTAGGCAGCATACGTTTCGTGCGGTTCGCCGGTTCAGATAGCCCCTTCGGTAACCGCCCGATGTGCGGCATAATGGGTTCTCGCTAGGTGACATCTGAAAGGCTCTCATGGCTTCCGTTGATATTGATCTCGGCGCGTACCAACTCGGTTGGCACGACCAGGAGGATGAGTACGTCTTCAAGCCCAAGAAGGGCCTGAACGAAGAGATCATCCGTGAGATGTCGGCCATGAAGAAGGAACCGGAGTGGATGCTCAACTTCCGCCTCAAGGCCTATCAGCGCTTTCTCCGCAAGCCGGTCCCCACCTGGGGCGGCGGCGGCTCGCTGGACGACATCGACTTCGACGACATCTACTACTACATCAAGCCGACGGAGGGTCAGGCCAAAGACTGGGACATGGTTCCCGACTCCATCAAGGAGACCTATGAGAAGCTCGGTATCCCTGAGGCCGAGCGCAAGTACCTGGCGGGTGTGACTGCTCAGTACGAGAGCGAAGTCGTCTATCACAAGAACCGCGAGGACCTGGAGGCGATGGGCGTCCTGTTCAGTGATATGGACACCGCGGTCCGCGAGTACCCCGAGATTGTGCAGGAGTACTTCGGGACGATCATTCCACCCAACGACAACAAGTTTGCTGCCCTCAATTCGGCAGTCTGGTCGGGCGGGTCTTTCATCTACGTTCCGCCCGGTGTGCATGTCGATCAGCCGCTGCAGGCCTACTTCCGCATCAACGCCGAGAACATGGGCCAGTTCGAGCGGACGCTGATCATCGTCGACGAGGGCGCCTACGTGCATTACGTCGAGGGTTGCTCGGCGCCGGTCTGGACCTCCGATTCCTTGCACTCGGCCGTGGTCGAAATCGTCATCAAGGAAGGTGGCCGCTGTCGCTACACGACCATTCAGAACTGGTCGAACAACGTCTACAACCTGGTCACCAAGCGAGCCGCCGCCTACAAGAACGCCACCATGGAATGGGTGGACGGCAACCTCGGCTCGAAACTGACTATGAAGTATCCGGCCGTTTGGCTGATGGAAGAAGGCGCCCACGGTGAGGTGCTTTCGGTTGCCTTCGCCGGCGACGGCCAGCACCAGGACGCCGGGGCCAAGATCGTTCACGCGGCCGAGAACACGACCTCCCTGATCACCTCCAAGTCCATCTCCAAGGATGGAGGCCGGGCCGGCTACCGCGGCCTGGTGCGGGTTGAGGACGGCGCTGAGAGGGTGAAGTCCTTCGTGCGCTGTGACGCCCTGATCCTTGATGAGGACTCCCGGTCCGACACCTATCCGTATATGGAAATCGAGGAGGCCGACGCTCAGATTGGCCACGAGGCCACCATCTCCAAGGTCGGCGACGACCAGCTTTTCTATTTGATGAGTCGCGGCCTGTCGGAAGAGGAGGCCACCACCATGATCGTGGCTGGTTTCGTCGAGCCGATCGTCAAGGAGCTCCCCATGGAATACGCGGTGGAGCTCAATCGCCTCATCGAGCTCCAGATGATCGGGAGCGTGGGGTAGGCAACGGCTTCGCCGTTGCAGCTGCCAGCTACCAGCTGCCAGTTTCCAGTTTCCCGCTTGCTTCCCTCCCCGGGTCTTGTTGTGTGAGAGCCGTCACCCCCGCCGTGGAGCCGAGAGTGGTCGGGCACCATGCAGCGGATTGTGAACGTCTCCCCCATCCGTCATCGGCCCTGCGGGCCGCTGCCACCTTCCCCCCACGGGGAAGGAAGAAGAAGAAGGGGTGCTGCCAACCGATGACCGGTGACCGGTGACTGCACCGGGTCCGGGTGGTGGGCCACGGGCACCGGGCGTCGGGTGACCTCGCTGACCAAGCGCACCTCATCTCCAAGTTTGGTCCGGTGGAAGTTGGTTCTCGATAGGCTCGACCCGCCCCATCCAAAGGAGTGACTCACGTGTCCGACCTCGCAACGCTTTACCAGCGAAACCAGGCATACGCCGAGTCCTTCGACCAGGGTGACCTGCCGATCAAGCCCAACCTGTCGACGCTCATTCTCAGCTGCGTCGATGCCCGGGTCCATCCGACCGCATTCGCAGGGCTTGAAATCGGTGATGCATTCGTGCTTCGCAATGTGGGTGCACGCGTCACCGAGGCCGTCGGGCTCGAGGTGGCCGTGGTGTGGACGCTCATGGCGATGGCAAGCGGATCGGAGCCGTCGCTCGAGCTTGTCATCGTCCAGCACACCGCGTGCGGCATGGCTCGGTTTGCCGATCCCGAGGTGGCTGCCAAGGTGACCGAGCAGTTTGGCACCCCCGACGTGATCGCTACCTATGCCATCCCGAATGCTCGCCAGACTATGACTGATGATGTGGAACGGTTGCGAAACAACCCCGTCGTCCCCCGCGCGCTCCGCGTCTCAGGACATCTCTACGACATCGGCACCGGACGGCTCCGGGAACTCGTCCCGACGACATCTATCGGGTAGGCGAGCAACGGCCTTGCCGTCGCGGTCATCAGCCACCAGCCATCAGCCGGAGCGCAGTTCCCTCTGAAGCTTCATGTCGGGCCAACACTGCCAGCCTTTCAGACCTGGGATCCGGGGCTCGGAACCGACGACTAATGACCGACGACGACCGCCGCCCTATCACGGGCGACGGGTAACCTCGCTGACCATGCGCATCCTCATCGCCGATTGCAGCGTCGACTACGAGGGGCGGCTATCGGCCCATCTGCCCCAAGCCACCCGATTGATCATGTTGAAGGCCGACGGGTGCGTGGCCATCCATGCCGATGGCGGGGCTTACAAGCCGCTCAATTGGATGAACGCTCCCAACACGCTCATGGAGGAGGACGATCGCTGGGTCGTCACCAACCCGAAGGGCGAGCGCCTCACCATCAACCTCTATGAGGTGCACTCCGACTCCCGTCATGAGCTGGGACAGGACCCGGGCCTGGAGAAGGACGGGGTAGAGGCCCAGCTACAGAAGCTGCTGTCCGAGCGGGTGGAGGTCCTCGAAGAGGGCCTGACTCTGGTCCGCCGCGAATACCCCACCACCATCGGACCGGTCGACTTGCTGTGCCGAAGCGCCGACGGGGGCGCAGTGGCGGTTGAGATCAAGCGCAAGGGCGGGATCGACGGTGTCGAGCAGCTAACCCGCTACCTCGACTTTCTCCGTCGTGATACTCGTTTCGACTCGGTGCGGGGGATGTTCGTAGCGCTCGACATAACTCCGCAGGCCAGAGCGCTGGCCGGTGACAGGGAAATCGAATGGCGCGAGGTCGACTATGACGAGCTGCGCGGCATCGAATCCGACTCGCTCAAGCTCTTCTAGATCAGAGCTTCCAACTCGAAAGCACATGAGGGGTGGCGCAGCTTGGAAAGAGCCCGCCCCTCGATCTGGCGGACCCGCTCGCGGGTGAGGCCGAAGGTCTTGCCGACATCGGACAGGGTCCGGGGTGGGCCACCCTCCAGGCCGTAACGGAGCTTGACGATGTCGCGTTCGGTGTCATCGAGCACGTCGAGCGCTTTAACCAGATGGCCGCTGCGGGTTCCGGCGACGGCGACCAGGAAGGGATCAGGAGCCTCAACGTCCTCGACGAAGTCTCCCAGCTCTGCCTCTGAGTCGGGGCCGACCGGCCTGTCGAGCGAGACCGTGTCGCCGGGGGCGTCAAGCGCAGTACGGACCCGCTCAATGTCGAGCCCACTCATCTCGGATATCTCTTCGAGGGTGGGAGCCCGGTGCAGATCCTGGCTCAGCACGACCACCGTCTCTTGAACCGTCCGCACCACGTCCACCATGTGGACAGGAAGCCGAATGGTGCGGGCTTGATTGCCGAGCCCTCGGGTGATGGCCTGGCGAATCCACCAGGTGGCATAGGTCGAGAACTTGAAGCCTTTGCGCCAGTCGAACTTCTCCACTGCTCTGATCAGCCCGAGGTTTCCCTCCTGGATCAGGTCGAGCAGGTCGAGGCCGCGGCCGGAGTACCGCTTGGCGATGGATACCACCAGGCGCAGATTGGAGCGGATGAACTCCATCTTGGCCTCGTCGGCAGCGTGGGTGTCCCGGAACAACCCGGCCCGCTCGGCTGCGCTCAGGTCGGGTTCGGTGTCCAGTCTTTGTTGTGCGCGACGGCCGCGTTCAATCGCCCGGGCGAGCCTGACTTCGTCTTCGGCATCGAGAAGGTCGTGTGAGGAGACCTCTTCGAGGTACTTACCGACGCCGTCGGCTAAGGATGGTGACTCCTTGGGCCGTCTGGCCAAACGCACTCCTCCCCACGGCAAAGGGATGCTCCCTGCCCCCACAAGCCGCTCAATCACCGTATCACGCAGCCCCATGGGCGAGCAAGTGGGAAATGGGGTCCGGACCGCTGATCAGGTCCGGCGGGTGAACGTTCCTCCCATTGCCTTCTGCAGCCCGTCGTCGATGCGGCTGTACAGGGTCCACTCGTAGGTGTCGGCGTCGGTGAACTCCCAATGCTCCTCGTAAACGCCGGTGTTGCCCTGGGCGTCGTACGTGACCAGGTCGTTGATCAGGGTGTTGCCCTCCCAGCGGGAGGTGTAGTCGAACAGATCGATTCCCATCCCCTCGGCCACATGCTGACCGCGAATTGCCCCCTCACCGGGATGCCAGTACCAGCTTCCTTCTCCCACCGGGATCGGGGTCCCGTCGGAGAGGAAGAAGCTCTGGGAGTGGAAGCTCTTGTTGGCCGCTCCCCAGCGAAACACGTGGTAGCTGTCGGCCATGTGCCACTCGCCGCCCACCAGGCGGTCGAACGGGGCCAATGGCTGGTTCTCGTCTGTCATCGCACCTCCCAATCAACGATTTTGCGACTAGCGCTCATCGCGGGCCAGACTATGCGCGTTGTGAGAAAGCTGCTGCTCCTGTCCGGCCTTGTCCTGGCGGCCTGCTCGGGTCCATCCCTGGTGGTCGTTGGTGAGGGTGTGCCCCCGGCACCGGCCATCCCTGAGCTCGAGGTGGTGGTGACCGACAATGACGGGGACCCGATCCCGGCTGCCGAGGTGGCGTTTGGAGATCTGGACAATGCCACCGCCGACGACGGTGGCCGGGCGATGACTGAATGGCCGCGCCGCCCACTAGCCATCTCGGCCTCAGCCGCCGGTTTCCATCCCGGCTCTGTCGATGTCCTGGAGCTTCCCGACACCCGGGTCGTCGAACTGTCTCTGGATCCGGTGATACTCAGTGGGGTAGTTCGCACCGCAGCCGGCCACGGCTTGCCGGGGGCCCTGGTGTCGCTCGGGGAGACAACCACCCTCACGGACTTCGCCGGGCGATTCACTGTTGAGAGGGCCGTTCCGGGGCCGGTGGTGGCTCATAAGGCCTCGTATGAGGGAACCACGGTTGAGTGGGACGGTGCTGGCACCTCGATCGATCTCGATCTCCAGCCAAGAATGATCCGCTCCATCCGGGCCAGCGGTCCGGCCGCCGGCGACTCCGATCGTTGGGGCGAGTTGCTGGACCTGGCCGAGACCACCGAGATAAACGCGATCGTGGTGGATACCAAGGATGAGTCGGGGCGTGTGTTCTACGAGACCTCGGTCGCGACTGCCCACGAGATCGGGGCCGTGACCGCGCACTACGTGCCGGCCGAAGTCCTGGCCGATCTGCGCGAGCGCGACCTCTATGCGATCACGCGGATCGTGACCTTCCAGGACCGCTACATGGGGGCGGCCTATCCCGAGCACTCGGTGTGGGACGCCGGCACCAACCAGTCCTGGACTACCGGCGGCGGCGAGATCTTCATGGATTCCACCGACCCGGGTTCGTGGGACTACCCGCTGGCTCTGGCCGAAGAGGCCTGCCGGCTCGGCTACGACGAGATCCAATTCGACTACGTGCGTTTCCCGACCGACGGACCGGTTGATCGAGCCGTCTACGACGGTCCCAGCGACCAGGCGGGCCGGGTGATCACCATCAGCTCCTTCCTCTCCGAGGCCCGCGCCCGGCTCAATCCGATGGGGTGCGCGGTAGCTGCCGATGTGTTCGCGGTCATATTCAGCGCTAACGGTGATCAGGGTCTGGGCCAGCGGGTTGAGGAGTTGGCCGACTCGGTTGACGTGATCAGCCCGATGATCTACCCCAGCCACTACTCGACCGGTTGGTTCGGATTTGAGTGTCCCAATGCCAACCCGGGTCCGGTCGTATCCGGAGCGCTTGACGATGGGCTTCCGAGAGTGAATGGGCCCGCCATTGTTCGACCGTGGATCCAGGACTTCACCTATGGCTGCGGGGGTGCCTACGGCGAGGTGGAGGTCCGCTCGCAGATCGATGCCGCCGAGCAGCGCGACCTGGGGTGGATTCTGTGGAATGCCGGCAGCAAGTTCACGGCGGCTGCACTTGACCCGCCGGTGCAATGACCCTCAACCGCCTCAACGCGGAACTGATTGAATGCCGCGCCTGTCCCCGCCTGGTCGAATGGCGGGAAGAAGTGGCCCGCACCAGGCGAGCCTCATTTCGAGAACAGGAGTACTGGGGCCGGCCGGTTCCCGGATTCGGCGACCCGACCGCAAGATTGGTACTGGTCGGCCTGGCCCCGGCCGCGCACGGAGCCAATCGCACCGGGAGGATGTTCACTGGTGACCGGTCCGGCGATTGGCTGTACCGGGCCTTGTTCAGGGCCGGATTCGCCAATCAGCCACAGTCGACCGACGCCGACGATGGGCTCGCTCTCAACGATTGCTTTGTCACTTCGATGGTTCACTGTGCCCCTCCCGCCAATAAGCCGACGGCCGCCGAAAGCAGCGAGTGCGAGCGCTGGCTTCGTCAGGAGTTGGAGCTGCTTGGAGACGCTCGCGTGATGGTTGCCCTCGGGCAACTGGCCTACACCAGGGTTCTGCGCTACTTCGGACCGGCGGTTCCCCGCCCCCGACCTTCGTTCGGCCACGGTCGCGAAGTCGTTGTGGCCGACGGCGGGCCACTGGTAATCGCCAGCTACCACCCGAGCCAACAGAACACGTTCACCGGCCGTTTGACCGAGGAGATGTTCGACGCGATCTTCAACCGGGCCTCTCAGGTTCTCGCCGAATGAAGATCTCGCTTGGGAAGCGGACCCGACCCCAATATCCTTGTCCGCCGTGAGACCCCTTGTTCCCGATCCGATTGACGCGCGTCCCGAGGGCCCTGTTCCCTGGATGACAGAACTGCGAGACCGGGCTCTCGAAGCATTCGTCGAGCTGCCCATGCCCACTTCCACAGAGGAGGTGTGGCGCTATGTCGATCTCGACTTCGACCTCGACGATCTGGCCCTGGCTGATGGCCCCGGAGAACCTCTGCCCACCAGCGGGTTTGCCACCGAGTCCAATGGTCGTGTCTCCATCGTCGACGGCTTCGTAACCCGGGTGGAAGCCGCCGATGGCATCACGGTGGCACGGCTGGCCGAGGCGGATCCGGCCCTCCTGGCCGCAGCAGCCGACTCCTCCATTCCCGCCGATCTGGACCGCTTCGCCGCCGCCCACCATGGGTTCGGAGGCGACGGGGTCCTTATCCACGCCGCCAAGGGTGCGATCGCGTCGGGGCCCGTCTTCGTGGATGTGCAATCGGTCACCCCGGACGCTCTCTCCCTCCCCAGGATCGTTCTGGTGGCGGAGGCACAATCGGATCTGTCGGTGATAGTCGTCTACCGCTCGCCCGACGAGGGACGGTTCTACGTCATTCCCCAGATCCAGGCAGCTGTGGCAGACGCGGCCCGGCTGCGAGTGACGACGGTCCAGAGCTGGGGTTACGAAACCACCGCCATCGGCCAGCAGCGAGCGGTACTCGGGCGTGATGCCAGCCTTCACCATGGCGAGGCCGGCATCGGAGCCGCCCTCGGCCGGCTTCATTTCTTCGTCGACATCGACGGGGCCGGTGCGCACTCCGAAATCACCGGCCTTTACTTCGGGGAAGACGAGCAGGTTCTGGATTACCGCGCCTTCATCAACCACAGGGCCCCGCACACCACTTCAAACATGTTCATGAACGGGGCGGTTGAGGATGCCTCTCATTCGGTCTTCACCGGCCTGATCCGGATCGAAGAAGAGGCGCAGCGGGTGGATGCCTACCAGACCAATCGCAACCTGGTCCTGAGCGACGAAGCGGGGGCGGAGTCGGTCCCCAACCTCGAGATCCTGGCCAATGATGTCAAGTGCGGTCACGCCTCCACGGTTGGTCCGCTCGACTCCGACCAGCGCTATTACCTGATGAGCCGTGGTTTGGATCGAATCCACTCCGATCGGCTGCAGGTGCGAGGGTTCTTCGAGGAAGCCATCAAGCAGCTTCCCCACCCCGAGTTGGCCGATCCGATCCGGTCAGCCGTCAACGAGAAGTACGTCCGGGCTCAGGAAGAAGGCCGGCTATGAGAGTGAGCCTCGGGCAATTGCAGGACTTGCCGCAGGGACGCGGAGTGCGAGTCGAGACCTCCGGTCACCGAATCGCCCTGTTTCGCATTGCCGACGACGCCTACGCCATCGGCGATCGTTGCAGCCACGCCGAAGCCTCCCTCGCCGAAGGTGAAGTCTTCGACCTGGATGTCGAGTGCCCCCGGCACGGATCAGAGTTCAACCTGGAGACCGGCCTGCCCAACTCGTTTCCGGCCACCCGCCCCGTCCCAACTTACGAGGTGGCGGTCGTTGATGGCGAGTTGTTCATCGAGCTGGAACCGATTGTGGCGGACGAATGAGCACCGCGCTGGAAGTCCGGGACTTGCGAGCTTCGATCGGATCGGTGGAGATACTGAAGGGGCTCGATCTCGACGTTGGTTTCGGAGAGCTGCACGTGATCATGGGCCCGAACGGATCCGGCAAATCCACTCTGTGTCACGTCTTGATGGGCAAGCCGGACTATGACGCGGCCGGGTCGGCCGTCGTGGCCGGCAGCCAGCTGCTGGGCCAGAGCGTCGATGCCAGGGCCCGGCTGGGGCTGGCCGAAGCTTTTCAGTATCCGACGGAGATTCCCGGGATCACACTGCGGGATCTGTTCGACGAACTGGCCGATCAGCGAGAGGACGGTGACGCCCTGCGGGCCCGAATCGATGAGGTGGCGGCCCGGCTCGGCACCGAGCGATTTCTCGACCGTCCCGTCAACGAGGGTCTTTCCGGAGGGGAGAAGAAGCGGGCCGAGATCTTCCAGCTGGCCGTGCTGGCTCCGTCGGTGGCCGTCCTGGACGAGATCGACTCGGGTCTGGACATCGACGCGGTGCGCGAAGTGGCTGAGGCGGTCGAACGAATGCGGGGCCCCGACATCGGCGTTCTCTTGATCACCCACTACAACCGGATCCTCCAGTACCTCACCCCCGACCGCGTGCACGTGATGGTGGCCGGCCGCATCGTCCAATCCGGCGGCCCCGAGCTGGCTGAGGAGCTGGAGGACAGCGGCTATGCCGAGCTCGTGGCGCAGTTCGGTGGCGTCGCTCCGGCCGAGCCTGAGGGCGACTTCCTGGCCGGCCTGTGATCGAGGTCGGGACCCGGATTCCCGAAGTGGATGTCTATGACGGCAAAGGTGCCGCGCCGATCGCCGTCTTCTTCGCCGGTCCGGCCCTGCTGCTGTTCTTCCGTGGCGGCTGCCGGCGCTGCGAGGGGCTGCTCGGCCTGGTGGCCGGAATGGGCAAGAAGGCCCGCGGCCTGACCGTGATCGGTGTTTCGCAGGAGACCATCGAGGACACCGGCGAGCTGCTCAACACAATCCGAGTGCGGATGCCGGTCGTGATCGATGATCGTCCCTACCGGGCCAGCCAGGCGTTCGGCCTGGAGTCATTGCCGGCGGCTGTGCTGATCGAGAACGATCACGTGGCCTGGGGGAGCGACGGGTGCGACCGCACCGATCTGGCCGAGCTGGCCGGGCGGGTTTCGGCGTGGACCCGTGACGCTGATCTTGCCGTTCACCCCGATTATGAGATGGAACCGGCCTCAGCCTCCAAGCACCACGACCACTGACCCGTCGATCCTGCATCGGGGCACCGGCATCTGGTTCACTGAGGGCATGTCGGCAGGGTTGACCCGGCGGCTAAGACGCTGGACCATCGAGCAATTTCGGGACGAGGCGCCTTTCGTGCTGCGCCAGCTGGAGGCACACGACCCCGGTGCCACCTCCCAGGTTCCGGAACGGATCCTGGCCGCGATCGCCTTCGTGGCCCGCCGGAGATCGCTACCGGAGGCGCTAGAACTGGCCCGAACCGATTGGCGGGATCTACTGGTGTCGGCCGGGCTGGGCGACGACGATTGGCCCGAGGTTCTGCATCAGGTCCTCGATCCCGGTCCCCGGCACTAATCCGGCGGGTCGATCACCACGAACGGAGCTCGCCACTCCATCGGCTCGAACGGCTCGGCGAAGTACTCGGTCTCCCGCCAGACCAGGTGGTCGCGGTACTCAACGATTCGGACCCAGTTGTAGACCTTGCCGTCCGGCCAGGTCCCCTTGCCTTCCATCACCACCAGATCTCCGGTGTCGGAGACTTGCACGATCGGGGTGGGGAGCAAGAACGTGGGCGAGACCGTCCTGGTCACTTCCGCCCGAATCTCTCCTCCCTTGACGCTGGAGCCTGCCAGGTCCTCCTCGGCGAAACGGGAGGCATAGTCGACGTGGGCCTCGACCCAGGCATCGTGGCTGAGGAAGCGCTCGCCGGACTGGGGGTAGTAGCACTGGTACTCGGGATGCCGAAGTGCACCGAGCGTTTCGAAGTCGCTTCCACCAATCGCGGCCCGATATTTCTCCACTCGCTCGCTCATTCCACCTCCATCTGCCCCACAGGCAGGGAGCCTAGGTCGGTCATCGTTTCACCCGCTGGACATGCCCCCATCGATCACCATGGTTTCTCCGGTCATGAAGGCGGCTGCCTCAGACAGGAGATAGACCGCAGCCCCGGCGATCTCGTCGGGCTGGCCGTGGCGACCGGCCGCGGTCTGACCGACAACATGCTGGAGCAGGTCTTCGTTCTGGATCAGCGCCGAAGCGAAGCGGGTCTCAACCAGCCCGGGAGCGATGGCGTTGACCCGGATGCCGATCGGCCCGAGCTCGTGAGCCAGAGTTTGGGTCATCGAGATGAGGGCCGCCTTGGTCATGCCGTACACCCCTTGCAGGGGGGTGGCCCGAAGCCCGGCCACGCTGGCGATATTGACGATGGAGGCGCCGGGCTCAGCCTGTTCGACGAAGCGGCGACTGGCGGCGAGCGGGCCCTTCAGGTTCACCTCGATCGTCTTGTCGAAGGCCGATTCCTCAATGCCGAGGGTGGGCCCGAAGTAAGGGTTCGTGGCCGCGTTGTTGACCAGGCCGTGCACCGTTCCGAACTCATCGGCGGCGCGGGCGAACAACGCTTCGACCTGAGCGGGATCACCCATGTGGCATGCAACCGCCAGGGCCATCCCGCCGTCGGCGGTGATCGCCGCAGCAGCGGCGTCGACGCCTTCCTGCTTGCGGGAAGCGAGCACGACCCGAGCCCCGGCCCGGGAGCAAGCGGCGGCGATGGCCTGGCCGATGCCGCGGGAGGCGCCGGTGACGATGATGGTGCGGTCGTGGAGCGTGATCTCTGAGGTCATGGCGGCACCCTACCCGGCCCGTGCGCTCCGTAGGCTTGCCC
>JBPCTX010000141.1:0-4596 GCA_051011455.1 Acidimicrobiia bacterium
GCAGTGGGATCGGACACGGGCGGGTCGGTCGGCACCGACGCAGCGGTATGGGCCGGACCGCAGAACGACTAGCAAGGGAGGACGTCGAGGACGAGGTCATTGTGTCGTCGCCCCCGGGGCCTTAGGCAGACCGGGAGGGTGCAATGCGCCCAGTGCCACTATTACCCACCCTGTAACTACGGCAAGAAGCCCGATTTCCAGGTATCGCTCACCGAACAGCCCAGCCAGGATCGCACCGGCCGGTATCGCGGCCACGTACAGCCAGGCGAGCAGCCGGGGGCCGAAGTCATACTTGCCAAATAGGTGCTTGCTGTGGACTTCGCCGCCCACCAGGAACAAGACGACGACGGTTGAAACCATCATCGCAAAGGCGGCGGGGCCGAACAGGCCCTCATCGTTGCCGTCCACCCAATAGGCGAGGGCTGCGGTGATTCCCGCCACCGCTGACACCCACCCGAGGAGGGTGACCAGACCGGACCTTCGGACCTGGTGCCTCAACGCCCAGGTCAGCAGAAGAATCGACAGGCCGAACCAGACAAGAGCCAACTCGAACCAGTAGTCGGGTTGATCATCGGTGGCCAGGATCACAACGCTCTTGTAGGCCCACATGGCCGCCCCGACCAGCGCACAAATCCCCGCTCCGACGAGGAGTCCTCTCGTACTGGGCGCGACCACTATCCGTCGTTAGCCGACATCGCCGGTCGAGGCACCTGTGTGAGTTCGTAGATACTGACCGCCAACACCCAGGCGCCGAAGACGAAGATCCCCATCCACGGAGCAAGGGCACCGAGAGCGACAACGATCGCGAAAGCACCGAGCCAGATCGGTAGCACCCGGTGGGTGAAACTGATCGCAGCGGCGGCTATCCCGACCGCAAGCAAACCGGGGCTGAAGATGAAGACCCCCTCCCAGATGAAATCGACAACGCCTTGGGCAACCTCGGCGTGCCCGTGCTCTCCGGCCACCCCACCTGCCAGTCGCAACAGAGTCATGGCGATCATCGAGCCGGCCAATGCGATCCCCCCGGCCAGGAACGCATCGGCAGCCCAGCCGGCCCCGCCGTCTCGGGACCTGGTACGAAGATCTCCGATCCAGATGAGAAGGAACCCGACCCCGAGCATCCCGAGAAAGGCTGCGAGCCCTATGTCGTCGGCGTTCTCGCGAAACTCGGCAAGTACCCGGGTGGCCGAGTCCGAGGGCTCGGCATCGATCTCGCCCGAAATCGCACCACTCGCCACGATGCTGGCGACGAACAGGATGCCGCTCACCGGCCCTATCCACTTTCCAACCTTCTCCATGACCAACTCCCTCCTAGGAACCTCATAGGTACAGACGAAGAGTCTCCGTGGTTGGGTGACAAGCGTCTTGTTCTCCGCACCCGCCGGTGCTCGCCCGCCAATGGCCGTAGGCGCGAGCCGGGAGTTCTCGCCTGGGCCGAACCGGTGAGCGGCTCGAACTCTCTGGGCTAGCGGTTCTGGAACATCTCGTCGGTCAGGCGGTTGACATCGTCGTAGTGGTCTTCGACCTCGACCACACCCTTCCCTGAGTTCTCGAGTACGTGGAGTGGTGTGTTCGGGCTCTCAACCGGCCCCTGGACGGGGACGGCAGCCGAGCACCCGGCCGACACGAGAGCAACCATGACGATGAGTCTCTTCATGCCAGGACGTATCGGCACGGGCCTCGACTTACTCGAGGCACAGCCTGTGGTTAACACCCGAACGAACAGGCTGGAAAGGTGCGGGTC
The DNA here is from genome assembly GCA_051011455.1 of Acidimicrobiia bacterium. Taxonomy (GTDB): domain Bacteria; phylum Actinomycetota; class Acidimicrobiia; order Spongiisociales; family SHLN01; genus SHLN01. Next base: position 1,745 of record JBPCTX010000141.1, read on the forward strand.
AGTCGGAGATCCGTGAGTATCCGTCGGCCCAGGCCTTAACCCGGACGTCGAAGGCCTCGGAAAGCTGTGCCACGATTTGATCGGGTGGCTTGCCGTAGAACTCGATCCTCTTGACGGCAACGGCCTGTTTGCCCTTCTCGATCATCCGGCTGGCCGTCTGCATATGGAACTCGAACGAATCGGGGTCAGGGTGGAGGTGGATCGAAGTGCCCTCGGTCTGATCATCGCTCAAATAGTGACCCACCAGGAGGACTCGCGGCTCGTGCTCTCGGATCAATTGCGTCATGGCCTCGGCCTGGGCATAGAACGCCTCCAGGCCTCCCTCGCGGATGTCGTAGGTGCCGACGAACAGAACCATTTCTGACATCAGCGGACGATAGCCGGTAGCGCTATCGCGACCGATCGAAATCGCCCGGCCTAGGAGGCCGCGGCGACGTCGTCAATGTGCTGAGCCACGAAGGCGCCGCAGTTCGCAGTAAACGCCAACCCGAGCTCGCCTTTGGCGGAGCCATCGTCAGGAACGGCGCAGGCAGTCGCGAAGTCGTTGCCCCCGGATTCGCGCAGGTAGGCGGCAATCGCCGCGTCTGACTCGGCGTATTGAGCGCCCAGTGACACATGGCTGATCAGACCGAGCTTGATTTCATGGGGAGCGCTGCTGCCTTTGATCTCGAGAGCGTCGATCACCGGATCACGGAACTCCACGTGGCAGTTCACCAGCGAACCTGTCGACTCGCAGTCGCCTGCCTCGATCGACTGTGGGATCGCCGCAACGTACTCCATGAAGCTGCGAAGGCGGATGAGACCGTTCCCGGGCTGAGTGCCGGCCGGGCTGGTGACCCGGGGCGAGAGCAAGGCAATCGCGGCGTCGATGTCGCCGCTGCCCCACGCCTGGTAGAAGGCCGTAACCAGAGCGATCGGATCAACCGACTCGGCGGCTGCCACCTGAGCGAGAATATCGGCCGCCGCGGCATCAGCGTGCCCGGCCAGGTAAGCGCCGCAGGCCTCGGTGTACTCGACCTGGTTGGCCACCAGCACTCCGTCCGACCCTCCCGACGCGCATGCATCGGTGTAACCGTCGGGGTCGGTGGTGCCGGCGTAGTTGCCGAGGTAGAAATCGGCCTCGCCATAGGTTTCGGTGAACTTGATCTCCGTGAGTTGACCCTCGGTCACCGTGTGCTTGACCCGGGGGACCAGCAACTCGAGGGCTTCGACCATTGGATCGGTCTGCTGCACGTTGCAGGTCACAACGTCGCTGAGACCGTTGCGGGTTGATGAGCAGTCGGAGACCGCAATCTGCTGTCCGATGGCCGCGGCATAGGCCATGTAGTTGGCGGTGGTGGTGGCGTCGCCCAGCGACGAGGTGAAGTCATCAGAGGCCAGGGCCATGGCCTCGGCGATGCCACCGTCGGTCCAGGCCGCGTAGTAGGCGTCGACGACTTCTGTCGGCTCGAGGGGTGTCGGGGCCACCGTGGTGGTCGTGGTCGAGCTCGGTGGGGGCGTCGTAGTGGTGGTCGTGGAAGGAGCAGTGGTTGGAGGCGAAGTTGCGGTCGCGCCTGGGTCGCCGCTTGAATCGCCCGATGATCCACAGGCAGCTGCCAGCAGAGCGAGTGAGACGATGAGTGCTGCCGGACCTGCTCCCGGCGATTGGCTTGATCGGTTGAACATGGCTCCTCCATGGACTAATGTTCTACTTGTGGGTTATAGTTATATATAACACTATAACTATTGTCAAGTCAGGGAATGATATGAGTGAGTCGATGCTGAAGATGCTGAGGGTGGATTCCGGTTCGGCGATACCGCTGGCCACCCAACTCGGTCAACAACTCACGCTTCTGATTGCGAGTGGGCGACTGGCCGAGGGCTCAACCCTGCCGCCTGTCCGCGAGATGGCTCTGCAGTTGGGAATCAACCTGCACACGGTGCGGGCCGCCTACCGCCAGGTCGAAGAGGAAGGCCTGGTCTCAAGTCGCCAGGGGCGCCGCACCACTGTGCTCTCCTACGACCGGAATCGCCACGCCAGCCAGGCTCCCAACGTTCCCTCCTTCGCGATCGGCGTGGTCATGGCCGCCTACAGCCCCTTCTATGCGCCGCTGCTCGACGGTGTCGAGTTCGCCTCGGACGACCCCTCGCTGATCCTTCTCTGCAACGCCCGGGACGATCCCCGATTGGGATTGGAGTACCTCGATCAGCTGATAGCTCGTCGGGTGGACGGCATCATCGTGGTGTCGCCGGCATTCCGAGAGGAGTATGAAGAGGCGGGGGGTGCCCCGCCGGTGGTCTACGCCGACTGGCCCGAGGCTCCTGGCCCCAGTGTCAACTTCGACCTCGAGGGAGCCGGCTATGTCGCTACCCGCCACCTCATCGAGCACGGCCATCGACGGATCGGGTTGGTTACGCCGTCAACCGATTGGAGCAACGTCGCCCCCAAGTTCGCAGGGTTTCAAAGGGCTCTGGCCGAGGCCGACATCGAGGTTGATCCCGGCCTGGTAGCCGTGACCGGCGGATTCGGATGGGATGACGGACCTGCCGCTCTGGAAGAACTGCTGGCGGATCCCGATCCGCCAACCGCCATCTTCACTATGAGCGACACACTGGCAATAGGAGTGCTGAAGGAGCTGTCGAGTCGCGGGATGCAGGTACCAGAGGATGTAGCTCTGACCAGCTCGGACGATATTGCTATGGCGTCTGTGACGTCACCCGCCCTGACCACAGTGCGGCTGCCCGCCTATGAGATGGGAGCGACCGCTCGCACCATGCTCGACCAGATCAAAGCCGGCCAGAAGCTCGGGTCATCTTCTGTTGTGCTGCCGACCGAGCTCGTAATCCGGGCCTCGTGCGGCTGCGAGGGTTGA
>JBPCTX010000142.1:0-5027 GCA_051011455.1 Acidimicrobiia bacterium
GGGAACCTCATCGGAGGCCGATGATTGGGGAGCGATCTACCTGGTGGATTTGTCGTTTCAAGGGTCGGACGAGCCCACCGCCGAGATTCTCATCCTCCACGATGGCAATGACTGGGGCGACGAAGGTATCCGTAGCCCGGACAACCTTGACTGGTCTGAAGACGGGATCATCTATGTTCAAGAGGACAAAGCACTCTCGGCGTTCGGACTAACTTCCGGCCGCGACTCCTCGATCGTAAGGATCGATCCTGTCACAGGCCTATTTGAATCAGTCGCCGTGGTCGCCAACACCGAAGCCGATTGGGGAAGCCTGAGCACCGGGCGTGCGTATGGCCTTGGTGACTGGGAGCCGTCCGGAGTTCTCGATGTTGCCCGGCTATTCGGGCTTCCGGACGGGTCGACGCTGTTGTTGGGAACCGTGCAGGCTTCGACCCTCACCGGGGGAGCGGTTGCCGAAAGTGATCTTGTTCAGGGTGGCCAGATCCTTTGGATAACCGATGAGTGATCAGAGGCCCCGGCCGTGAGGAGAGCGTGGCCCTAGGCCTCGGTGCGGACGGCCGCTGCTCCGTCAACCATGCCCCGTGTGAAGGAGTCGTTGGTGAGGAAGAAGGGCTCCTGACGGTGCGGGTACTCCTGTCGGACCGCCTCGCAGTAGGCGTAGGTGAATGAGTTCCGGGCCGGGATCAACGAGAACTGACGCCAGCGGATCTTGGCCCACTCGGCGATCTCGGCCAGTTCGGCCGGGTTGGCTCTCGCCGTCGCCCACTCGGCTCCGGACGCAAAGCCCCGCTGGTAGAGGACGTTGTCATCCGCCTCAGCTTGCTTGGACCGGACGTGGACCGCCTCGGCCTCGAGAGCCGTCCGGCAAATCTGCTCGATGTCGAGCCCGGCGTCGGTGAGGTCCACCTGGAGTTCTCGATCAATCGTCAGAATGATCTTGGTCATGTTCTCCACCCTGTGTTAGCCATTTCACCGTACAACAGGTTGTCGAACCTGTCTCGCAGTACCCTCAAACGGTGCTTCACGTCGTGCTTTTTCGGCCCGAGATTCCCCCCAACACCGGAAACATCATGAGGTTGTGCGCCAATACCGGCACGAGCCTCCATTTGATCCATCCGCTCGGTTTCTCGCTGGACGATCAACTGTTGCGCCGGGCCGGGCTCGACTATCGAGAGTGGGCGGATGTCGAAGAACACGAGAGCTTTGAGCGCTTCCTGAGCGAGAGCTCACCCTCAAGGGTCGTAGCGTTCACCCGCAATGCCACCGCCTCCCACGCCTCCCTCGAATACGAAGCCGGAGACACGCTTCTCTTTGGTCCCGAATCCGACGGGCTCCCAGAAGACGTCCTCGGGCACGCGGGGATCGCCGAGCAGGTCCGGATTCCCATGGTCCCCAGGAGTCGCAGCCTCAACTTGTCCAACGCAGTCGCCATTGCCCTGTACGAGGGATTGCGCCAACGCGGGTTTCCCGGCCTGACCACGGAGGGGAAGTAGGCTGACACTATGGGTGTTGGAAGGGTCCGCCTGGCGCTGGCGGCCGGATTCATAGGCGTTCTTGTGGTCGCGGCAGCTGCCGGCGCCGACTTCGCCTGGGACCCGGAGACCACGCTTGACCCTGCTGAGTCGGCCGACCTGTTCGGGCGAGCGGTGGCGCTTGATGACCCCACCCTCGTGACGGGTGCACCCGGTGACGACACGCTGCTTCCCAACGCCGGTGCCATCTGGATCCACTCACGGACGGCTGAAGGGGTGTGGGCATTCGTCGTCAAGCTGAATGCAAGCGACGCTGTCGCAGGCGATCTCTTCGGTTCTTCGGTTGCGGTCGAGGGCGACACTCTGGTAGCGGGTGCACCTCAAGCCGACGGTGGGGTGGGAGCGGCCTACGTCTTCAACCGGAGCCCTGGTGGAATCTGGTCGCAGAGCGCCCGACTGGACCCACCCGGCACGCCGGGCGCCATCAACTTCGGGAGCTCCGTGAAGCTGGCCGGGAACACGGTGGTCCTGGGCGCTCCCGGGGACGGAACCGGGTCGGCGTTCGTCTTCAATGCCGACCCCGGCGGGGTGTGGTCATTCACAACCGAACTGGTGCCCCTCGACGCCGAAGCTGGCGACCGGGCCGGGGGTGCTGTGGCCCTCTCGGGCGACACCATCCTGTTTGGATCCAGCCTCGATCAGCCGGCCGGAGTCAGTTCGGGGTCGGCCTATGCGTTTGTGCGGGCCGGGAATGGAACCTGGTCGCAGCAAGCCAAGCTGATTGCTTCCGATGCCGCCAGCGGTGATCTGTTCGGTGATGCTGTTGAGTTGCTGGCCGACATTGCCATCATCGGAGCTCGCGGGAACGATGACGACGGAAGTGGAAGCGGCAGCGCCTACGTGTTCACTCGCAGCCCGACCGACATCTGGTCGGAGACGACCAAGCTGACGGCCTCCGATGGTGCCGCCGCGGGGTTGTTCGGTGCTTCACTCTCGTTCGACGGCAGCCACCTGGCTGTTGGCGCTCCCGGAGCCGGCGCTGCCTATCTGTTCGAGAGCCCTGGTTGGCTGGAGACCGCGCAGCTGGCGGGAGCCTTGCTGTTTGGTGGCGACTTGGCGATCGACATGGAAGCCCTCGCCGTCAGCACCCAGACCGTGCCGTCGGGCGTCGTCGACACCTACCGGCGCAGTGAGGCACTGGCGCCTCCACCGGTGCCTGTCGGCGTGTTTGATCCAATCACCGGTGAGTGGTCGATCGCAGACACCTCAGGCGCGGTCTCGACGTTCTTCTACGGCGATCCGTCCGACATCCCACTGGTGGGGGACTGGGACTGCGACGGGGACGACACGGTCGGAATGTTCCGACCCTCCAACGGATTCGTGTACCTGCGCAACAGCAACGACTTCGGGGTAGCTGATGTGACCTTCTGGTACGGAATCGGGGGAGATGTGCCGTTCGTCGGTGACTGGAACGGAGACGGATGCGACACGCTGGCCGTCTACCGCGACGGCCGGGTGTACCTGCGTAACACGCTGGACACCGGTCCGGCCGACCAGTCATTCTTCTACGGCATCACTACCGACGTTCCCTTCGGTGGCGACTGGGACAACGACGGGTCCGATACCGTCGGTCTTTACCGGCCCTCGACCGGATTCGTGTTCCTTCGCAACGAGTTGTCGGCCGGTCTCGCCCACGTCGAGTTCTACTTCGGGGCGGCAGGTGACCGGGTGATCGCCTCCGACTGGAATTCCAACGGCACCGACACTGTCTCGATCTATCGCCCCGATGAGGCACGCTTCTACATAAGCAATGTCAACGCGACCAGCTTCGCCGAGTTCGACTTCAGGTTCGGACTGCGGGGCCTCGATCCGGTGGCGGGCAATTTCGTCCCCACCGGGTAGAGGGACGTCCTACCTAGCCTGAAGGCATGCGCGTTCTAGTAACCGGCTCCTCCGGCCTGATTGGATCGGCGCTGATTCCCGCCCTGCAAGAACGCGGTCACGATCCGGTCCGGCTGCGACGGGGAGATCGCGTTGCCGGCGACTTGCACTGGGATCCGGAGGCAGAGTCGATCGATGATCTCTCGGGGCTTGACGCGGTGATTCATCTGGCCGGGGTCGGGATCGGCGCCAGGAGATGGAGCAGCCAACAGAAGACGGCGATCCTCGACAGCCGAACGGTCGGCACCCGCCTGCTCAGCTGGGCTATCGCCCAGGCCGAACCCAGGCCGCAGGTCCTGCTCAGTGCTTCTGCCATCGGCTACTACGGAGACGGGGGCGAGGACGAGTTGACCGAAGAGAGTCGATCGGGCGACGACTTCCAGGCGACCGTTTGTGTGCAATGGGAGGCGGCCACTGCCGCGGCTGCCAAGGCCGGCGTCCGGACCGCGCACATGCGGACCGGTCTAGTGCTGGCCTCACATGACGGCGTGCTCAAGCGCATGTTGCTGCCGTTCAAGCTGGGCCTGGGCGGACGGATCGGATCGGGTGATCAGTACATGAGCTGGATCTCCCTGCAAGACACGGTGGGGGCGATCATCCATTTGCTAGACGGCAGCCTGTCAGGTCCCGTCAATCTGACTGCTCCCAATCCGGTCACCAATGCCGAGTTCACAAAGACGCTGGGCGATGTGCTGGGGCGACCAACGTTCCTACCCACCCCGCTGTTGCCGCTCAAGGCCGTCTATGGGCGAGAGCTGGTCGAGACGCTTCTACTGAGCAGCCTGCGGGTGGTCGGCACCAGGCTGTCGGCGAGCGGCTACGACTTCAAGCATCCGACGCTGGAGCAAGCGCTGCGCACGATTCTCTAGCGCTCGCGGCGGCTGGCCAGATAGGCGCCGGCCAGCACCACCACCATTCCAAAGACGGCCAGGGCTGCGATCTGCTCATCTCGGAACACCACCCCCAAGATCACCGCCACCACCGGTATGAAGTAGATGGCAACTCCGCCCCGGGTGGCGCCGACGCGGCCCACCAGCGAGGCCATCACGACCAGCGCCACGCCGGTTCCAAAGACACCCAGAACGAACATCGCGGCCAGGCCGCTCGCATCGACCGAAGAATCTGACAGCCCGAACATGGCATAGGGGAGTGTGGCCACGGCTGCCACCGCCTGGGATCGCAGGACTACCGGCAGCGCCCCGTGGGCCTGCTGGAGGGGGACCGCAATGTTGACGGAGAACCCGTAGAACAGAGTCGCCAGCAGCACCAACATGATTCCGAGAGCGGCATTGTCACCTTCTCCCCAGGAGGGGAGGGTGACCAGCACCACCCCGATGAAGCCAAGGACGAGGCCGGCGACGTGGATCGCTGCGGGGAGTCGGCGCAGCATGAGCGCCGCGATCAAGGCGGCGAACAGGGGCATAGCCGCATTGAGGATGCCGGCCAGTGACGAGTCGATCCATTGCTGGGCGATGGGAAACAGGGTGAACGGGATGGCTATCCAGGTAAAACCGAGCAGGGCGATCTGGGGCCACGATTCGGGCGGGACCGGGCGCCGGGCACCCGGGATCAAGGCCAGGGCGCCTGCTCCCAGGAGGGCACGCAGCCAGGTGA
>JBPCTX010000143.1:0-2981 GCA_051011455.1 Acidimicrobiia bacterium
GAACCACAAATCCTCCGAAGTCTCGCCAGCCACCAAGTTGTCGCCGTGCTGGCTGCCATGCGTCCCGACTCCCCGGCGCTGGCCCTCCTTTCTTACTGGGAGGGCCTGACTCACGCTGCGGTCGGCCAGCTGCTCGGGTGCTCCAAGGGAGCAGTGGATGGCCGGATGCATCGAGTGCTGGAACGAATGCGAAAAGCGATGGGCCGGACCGGACATACATCCAGTAGGGAGGCAGGTAGGACTGCCACCACAGAGGAATCGACATGGTGAACGATCGCAACATTGAAGAGCTTCTCATCCAGACCAACCCGGTCCTGGACGCTGAGGAACTCCGCCTGTCGCCTTCTGAGGTGGACGCTCGCTGCGCCTCCATTCTGGAGAGGAGGGGGGGGATGCAAACGCAGACTCCAAGAACAGAAAGAACCGGCACGCGGCAATCGTCACGGTGGCGTAAACCGGTGCTGGCATTCGGAATCAGTCTGGTGGCGATTCTCATTGCCGCCGGCGGGGTGGCTTTGATGGTGGGCGGCGGCGATCCGGAAGTAGCCGATGAGCCGATCCCTTCGACCACTACCACAATGCAGCCAACGACGACCACCCTGCCGAATGTCCTGGACGGTCGAATCGCGGCTCCCGCATACGCTGAGGTGCCGTCGTTCACTGGAACAGTTGAGTACTACGAGCACGATCCTTCGCTCGCAATCGCTGGCTGGCGGGCCACGGTCGAGATCAAACATTCCGCGCCCATGGAGTACGAGGCCGAAGTGCTGGTGGAAGAAGGGGAGTTCTTGACCTTGCTGGGCACCGGTACCGTCTACTTCGGCGCCGACTCAGAGAACTGGGTGATAGAGCAAGGCGACTCGCCGGCCTGGATCACCGGGATGGAGGTCGAACCTTTCCGTCACTTGCTATTCGATGGCGAGGGCACCAACGCAGCTTGGGACGAGATGTGCGGCGGGACGCCGGTGGAGCTGGGAACTGAGACAATCGCCGGCCAGGCCACGACTCACGTCTCTTGCTCCACCGCTCTGGAGGACTACGAACTGTGGATCGACGAGTCAACAGGAATCGTCATGAAGATGCTGGGTCCGCTGGCTCCGGGCGACATGGCGCCATACGTAGACCGAGACGGCGGTTTTGAGTTCACTGAGATTGCCTTTGGGCCGGTGGCCACGCGGGCCGCCCCGCCGGTGCCAGCCGACGACGCCGAGTTCCCGCCGTTTCACATGGAGAAGATCACCGAGGGACTGGACACCATCGAGGTCTGGTACCTCGACGAAGGCACCGTTCGGGAGACCGTGATTGCATCCTCCGTACCGTCGATGGTGGGCTCATACACTCTGATTGCCGACGGATTCTTGGGAGGGTGCACCGGCTCCGACGAGCAAGCGTGCGAATGGATTCCACTGGAGGAGGCGGGCGACTACGAGTTTGGAACCGTGATCGGCCGACCTTCGCTGGATGTGGCCACTGCAGGATGTGAGGAGCTGTCCCAAGGCGCGATCGCCGGCAGGTCGGCTCGACGCTTTGCCTGCAGTGCCGGCGAGGACAGCCACGAGCTCTGGTACGACTCGGAGACCGGGCTCCTCGTCAAGGAGCAGTATTCGACCTGGGGCTCGGAGGTGACGCTGCTCGAGACCAACCCGGTCTACCCGGAAGGCATATTCGAGTTTGTGGAGATGTATCCCGATCAGGCTCCGCAACCTGAGCTCAAGACCGGCGATCTCGCTCCCCTCTGGAGAGCCCCGTTGATCGGGGGCGGAGAGTTCGATCTCGCCGACTACCGGCACCCGATCGGAGTCCCGGAGAACGGCAGCTTCGTGGTGGTGTTCAACTGGGGACCCGGATATTGCGCGGACGGTTGCCGGGAGAGCCTGGACGTCTTTCAGCGACTGTACGCCGAATATGGCCGGACAGATTGGTTCAGCGAGACAGGCGGATTCAACATCGAATTCGTGACGGTCAGCGAGGATGAGGAAACAGAATCGGCACGCGTACTCGATCGCTTCGGCATCACGGTGCCGGCAGTGGCGTGCTGGGCCGACGGTAATCCGTTGTGCACCACGCCAGAGCCGAATGTCAATCCCGACGACGCATCGCCCTGGTACCTGTGGGGGAATCCAATCCCATCAACCACGGTGCTTGATGTGACAGGGACAGTCGTCGAGGTGGTCACAGGGCAGCACGGAGAACATGAGGTGGCACTCTTTGACTTGCTCAATCTCATCTCTGGTCGGTAGCCGGACGGGCAGAGGGGGATGACAAGGGGTCCGGAGGCGGCGGCCTCCCGACCCCTTGGTCTGGCCCGGTGGAGTCAGTAGCTTCTATCGCATGAGGCAGAGCCCGCCTGCGGCGCGCACGCTCGGTTATACTCCCGCCGATTTCCGATCGCCTTTGGAGCTGTTCTCGTGGAAGATGTTGTTTGGATCTATCTCGCGCTCGTAGCCGGACTGGCTGCGCTGGTTCTGGCCTATTTCTATGCCAACCAGGTGGTAGCTGCTCCGCAAGGGTCAGACCGGATGAAGGAGATATCAGCCGCGATCTCCGACGGTGCCAACGCCTTCCTGCGCCGGGAGTACACCTGGGTGGCCGCATTTGTTGTGGTCCTGGCGATACTCATCTCGGTGCTGCTCGACTGGGGATGGCCCTGGGGTGCGCTCGCTTACGTCTTCGGAGCTGCACTGTCTGCGCTGGCCGGATTCATCGGAATGCGGGTGGCCACAGCCGCCAACGCCCGCACCACCGAGGCCGCCCGCCTCGGCGGAGTGGAGCAAGCCCTCCCGCTCGCGTTCCGTGGTGGGGCTGTGATGGGTTTCACGGTGGCCGGCCTCGGCCTGGCCGGCTTCGCCCTCGCATATCTGGTCTTTGTCGAGTGGATGGAAGTCGATGACGCATTCGACGTGATTGCTGCGGTCGGGCTCGGTGGATCCTCGATCGCTCTATTTGCTCGTGTCGGCGGGGGTATCTACACCAAAGCGGCC
>JBPCTX010000144.1:0-7885 GCA_051011455.1 Acidimicrobiia bacterium
ATGATCTGCAACAGGAGCGAAATCTCGCCTACCTCTTCATTACCCATGACCTGTCGGTGGTGCGCCACATGGCCGACCGGATCGTCGTCATGTACGTCGGTCGGGTCGCCGAAGCGGGACCGACCGGGACCATCTTCGAACAGCCGGAGCACCCATACACCGACGCTCTCCTCGCCTCCAGCCCGGACGTCGATCAGGAAACCGCCGAGCTGCAAACCCTGGAGGGCTCGATCCCCGATCCGGCCCGCCCACCACAGGGGTGCCGGTTCCACACGCGATGCCCGGTGGCAACACCCATCTGCGGGTGGGAGGTCGACGACACCATTCGCTGGCTGGAGGATGTCGACGAGATGTTCGACTCGCTTTCCGGTGTCACCCGCGAGAGCCCCTACGACGCCTGGCTCGGGTTCGAAGACGACCACTCCGCTGCGAGGCTGGCAGCTGCTCTACAAAGCGATGCCGTGCCCGCCGCCATGCGGGCCGCCCTCGAGCAAGTCACGGTCGACGGCAGTCGAATCCGTATTGAATTCGCTCCAGTCGACGAAGTGACGCTGACCGCACGAGGTCCCGACCACATCGCCGCTTGCGTCCTCGACCGCTCCGATCGTCGCAAGGGGCCGGAGACTGCCTAGACCTCCGGGGCGGGGGGTCGGGCCTCCCGGACGCGGTTCGGTCCTGAAACTGAAATCGCCGGGCCTCTCCCCATCCAGTCCCACGCTTCGCGAGCGACGGGGACGGCGATCACAGCCAAACCTGTGAGTCCCAGCACCAGACCCAGATACCAGACGCCGTTGGCGAGCTCGTCGGCCCATTCGAGGCGTTGCCAGCGACCCAGCAGCCACCACCAATCGTGGGTTCCACCTATGAGTTGAAGGGACCGGTACGGAGCGTCGGCAATGTAAACGCTGACGTCCTGCATCGATGTGGCCCCCCACGCCATCAGCAAGCCGGCCGACACCCGGTCCCGCTGCCAGAACCAGAAGTAGGCGGCCAGACCGAACGGCACCAGGATCTGCAGCCCGCTCCCCATGACAAAGGACATCACCATCCCGAAGGGCCGGAAGACCAGGTGACCCAGTTCGTGAATCCCCAGGTCAAACATGGCGAGAAGAGGGACGCGACTGTCGTTCGCAAACGCGATCCAGAGCAGGATCGTCGCCACGACGGCGGCCACAGTGGGCTTGATCAATGCTCGCCAGTTCATACCACCCTGTCGGCATGAGCTATTAGCAACCTGAGCCACGGTTGCCCGGTGGGTCCCTCGGGCTTGAGGGGAGACCCATCCCGACCTCGCTGCGCTCGGCCACCCTTCCCTGAGGGAAGGGCATCGGAAAAGCCAGACACTATCTGCGGCGGACAGGGCCACGTTCGGCGCGTGTAGTGTTGACCCGTACTTGTAGATCGAAGTCGACTAACGCTGGAGGATGCTTCGTGTCTTGGGCCAATTCTTCTTTTGCCACGCCGTCGCGGCGTGGCTTTCATTCATTGTTGGTAACGATCGCGATGGTGGCTTCGTTGCTTCCTTGGCTGGCAAGCGAAGCACGAGCTGCCACACCGACGGAGCTGTTCTTTTCCGAGTACGTGGAAGGCGCCTCCTTCGACAAAGCCGTGGAGATCTACAACGGCACCGGATCGCCAGTCGATCTAGGCGCCGACGATTACGAGATTGAGATCTACTTCAACGGCAGCACGAGCGCGGGTACGACCGTTGACCTGTCCGGAACCATCGCAGACGGTGATGTGTTCGTTGTCGCGGACGACGACGCTTCGGCCGCGATTCTCGCTCAGACAGACCAGACCAGCAGCTCGAACTTCTTCAACGGGAACGACGGCGTGGTCCTGACCAAGGGAGGCGTCAATGTGGACACTTTCGGTCAGTCGGGTGTCGATCCAGGGACGGAATGGCTTGGTGGTGGAGAGAATGACACGTTGCGTCGGAAAGACACTGTGTGCGCTGGAGATACCGACTTTTCGGATAGCTTCGACGCCTCAGGCGAATGGGATTCATTCGCTCAAGGTACGCTCGATGGTCTCGGCTCGCACTCGCCCACCTGCTCTAACGGAAGCACCCCCAGTCTGGTCATCAATGAGATTCATGCCGATCCCGCGAGCGGGACGGCGGGTGACGCCAACGGCGACGGAACCCGTGATTCCGGTGACGATGAGTTCGTCGAGATCTACAACGACAGCGGCTCCGCGGTCGACATCTCCGGGTGGACAATCTCGGACGGTTTTGGACTCCGCCATACCTTCCCCACCAACACCGTCATTGACCATCAGTGCGCCGTCGTCGTCTTCGGGGGTGACACAGTCACCGGCCCCTTCGGCGGTGCCGTCACCCAGACGGCGTCGAGTGGTGCACTCGGACTGAACAACACCGGCGACACCGTGACCCTCAACAATGGTTCGACCGACGTGACGGCCGTGACGTACGGAAGCGAGGGGAACGACAACCAGTCTCTCACCCGCGACGCAGACGTCACGGGCTCGTTCGTCAAGCACAGCATTGCCACAGGCTCCAGCGGGGCCTTGTTCTCTCCAGGCACGAGTGTCGACGGAACAATGTTCACCGGATGCACACTTCCGAGTCTGCAGGGCACCGGGGAAGCTACCCCCGACTTCGTCGAACCTCTCGGCTCAACGCTCTTGACGGTTACGGTTGCGCCGGCTGCTAGCCCACCCAGCACCGGCGTCGCCGTCGAAGCCGACCTCTCCGCCATAGGTGGCTCTGCCACCCAGGCCTTCTTCGATGACGGCATGAACGGCGACGCCATCGCTGGGGACAATGTCTTCTCATACTCGACCAGCGTGGGTACGACACCCGATACCTACAACCTGCCGGCAGGCGTTTCTGACCTAGAGGGCAACTCGGACACCACATCGATTGCTCTCACGGTCTTACACCGCATCTCCCAGATCCAAGGCTCGAGCACGACCATTGCCATTACCGGCCCGGTCACAGTCAGGGCCGTGGTCACCACCCTCTTCGAGGACGACGACGCAGTCGTGGGATTCTTCATCCAGGAAGAGGACAGCCATGCTGACGCCGACGGCACAACCTCGGAGGGGATCTTCGTCTACTGCGGAAGCTGTCCGACGACCCCGGCCGTTGGTTCTCTGGTAACAGTGTCCGGCTCGGCCAGCGACTTCCATGACAACAGCGAGATCTCCGCCTTCGGAGCAGAAGCGGTTGTGATCGAGTCCAGCGGCAACGCGGCACCTTCCGCCTCGCTGGTCTATCTACCGGCCTCGGCGAGCACAAGGGCAGAAGCAACTTTCGAAGCGGTCGAGGGAATGCGGGTCACTTTCCCCGACACCCTCTACATCAGTGAGTACTTCAACCTTGCCCGGTTTGGAGAGCTTGTACTGACGGTTGATGCGCGACCGCGGCAATTCACGGACGGAAATGAACCGACCGTTGCTGGCTACTCGGCCTTCCTCGATGACTTGGCCACCAGGCGGATCTTCCTCGACGACAACAACAACAATCCAAACGATGGCACGGACGCCCCGGACTTCAACGAGCCGTACTACTACCCGGGACCCGGGCTCAGCACCACGAACTTCTTCCGCGGAGGTGAATCCATCTCGGGGTTGACTGGTGTAATGGACTGGTCCTGGGCCGGTTTTGGCAGCGTGGATGCGTGGAGGATACGGCCGATTACCGGAGCGGATTACACGTTCGACGCAACGAATCCGCGCACTGCATCGCCCGACGACGTCGGTGGAAGCTTCACAGTGGCCGCCTTCAACGTGTTGAACTACTTCTACACGATCGACTTGACGTCAAGCGGGAGCGTGGGTGACTGTGGGCCACCACCCGGTAACCAGGATTGTCGCGGAGCCGATTCGGTGGTAGAGCGAGATCAGCAGCGTTCCAAGATCGTTGCTGCACTCGCCGAGATCGACGCCGATGTGGTTGGTCTGATCGAGCTCGAGAACGACGGCGACGACGCCTCAATTGCAGATCTCGTCACCGGACTCAACGCGGTTTCCGGAGCCGGAACTTACGACTACGTCGCGACTGGCTTCATCGGTCCGGATGTCATCAAGGTTGGACTGATCTACAAACCGACAACAGCGATGCCGGTCGGTGAGTTCAAGATCCTCAACGATGCAGTCGATCCGGATTTCATCGAGGCTGAGAACCGGCCGGTCCTCGTCCAGACGTTCCAGGGAGTGACAACAGGCGAGAGGTTTACGGTTGCCGTAAACCACTTCAAGTCAAAGGGGTCTGACTGCGATGACTTGAGCGATCCCGACCTCGGTGACGGGGCTGGTAACTGCAATCTGACGAGGACTGCGGCAGCCGATGCCCTAGCCAGTTACCTGGCCGGTGACCCGACCGACAGCCTGGACTCGGATTTCCTCATCATTGGAGACCTGAACTCATACGCGATGGAGGAACCGATCGTCGCTCTCGAGGATGCCGGATACACCGACCTACTCAGAGACAGGGCCGGGCCGGACGTCTACACCTACGTGTTCGATGGACAGCTCGGCTATCTGGACTACGCGTTGGCCAACGAATCCCTGAATGAGCAAGTGACCGACGCTGCCTCGTGGAACATCAACGCCGACGAGGTGAACCTCCTCGACTACAACGACGCCATCCGGGACACCGGCGAACGCTCGTTCGAACGCAAGTCGAACGCGCTGACCACTTACGCCCCAGATCCGTATCGGGCTTCCGACCATGACCCCGTGATTGTGGGCCTTGGCTTCACGAGTCCGCGGGCGAAGAAGCTCGCCGCGGTGGTTGATCTTGAGGACCTGATTGCAGACGGAACCAGAAGCGACGACCGATTGCTCTCCAGAGCGATCCGGGATCTCAATCGGAGCTTGGCCGGCAACCTGTGGGATTCAGATCTTGAGCTTGATCCAGACGACGCCGACCTCGTGTTCACACGTGAGCGGCAGGCCGTGAGACTCATCATGCAGTTGAGCGAGGCCGTCCGGGACGATGCGGTCGAAGCCGTTGATTACATGGTGACCGCGGACCGGCAATTGGCGGTGATCGCCATTGGTGAGGCCATCGGGTCCGGTGGGGACGTCACGGCTGCGCTTCGCTTCCTCGGGTGGGCTGACGATGAGAGGGCCGACGGGGACTACGAGATGGCCATCACCCGCTACAAGCAAGCTTGGGAAAACGCGGTCGCCGCCACGCTCCCGTAGCCCGAGCTGATCGACAGAACCGGTGGCTTCACGGCCGCCGGTTCTTCGCGTTCTGGGCCGAACCTCTTCCAATCGTGCCAGCCAGCCCGTATACCGGCTCCGACCACTTAGACCGCGGCGCCGATTAGCGTGCGCTGGGAAGGAGTTCGTTTGGCATCCATCTCCCGGAGGACATGGATCGGGTTGGCAGTACTGGCGCTTGTCGCGTCCCTGGCAGCACCGATTTCCCCCGCCCGCGCCGACACCGGCTTGCCCTCAGGCCGCTACGTAGCCCTCGGCGACTCGTATTCCTCCGGCAAGGGAGTTGAGCCTTACGAGGGGTTCAACGGTCAGCCCGACCCTTGCTACCGATCTTTCGGGGCTTACCCACGATTGCTGGTGGATGACCTGGACGTCAACGGCTTTGGCTTCTGGGCTTGCTCCGGCGCCCACATCTCCCACATCTCAACCCGATCGGTCAGTGCCACCAACCCTCCCTACGACGATCCCGCCCAGGTCCCACCCGGCAGCCGCTACCAGTCAGCTCTCGATCGACTCGGAAGCGACGTTTCGCTGGTCACGATCACCATCGGAGGCCACGATGCCGGCTTTGGCGATGTGATGTTCGAGTGCGTTCAGCCTTTCTGGCTGGGAGCCTGTGATGACCTCGATCCGCAGGTGCAGGAGGATCTCGCCCGCCTTCCCGGCCGACTCGCTTCCTTGTACCGATCCATTCGCTCACGGGTGCATCCGGAGGCCCGGGTGCTGGTTCTCGGCTACCCGCAACTCTTCCCCGACAACCCCGGCGGTGTGTGCGTCGATGGCGGCTTCATCAACTCCGATGAGCGGCGATGGCTCAACGACGTGGCAGTTCAGCTCAACAACGTGATCGAGAACTCGGTGGCTGCGGCCGCCGGCGTCGAATTCGTCTCCGTCAGGGAGGCCTTCCGAAACCACGAGATCTGTGGCAGCAGCGACTCCTACCTGGTGGGAGCCAGCCTTCAGCATCCGTCCAACAGCTTTCATCCCAACTACAAGGGCCACCGGGCGATGGCGAGCGCCGTCCTGAGCCACCTCACAACAGTTCCATCGCCGGTGGAACCGCCCCCGCCTCCACCTCCCCCTCCACCTCCGCCGCCTCCACCACCGCCTGAGCCGGACGGCGACGCCGTCGGCGGCTTTGATGCCAACGCCGGCTTGTGGGCTCTCCAGGAGAGCGACGGAGGCTTGAACACCTTCTTCTACGGCATCCCCGGCGACGTTCCATTGATGGGCGACTGGGATTGCGACGGGGTCGAGACGGTGGCCATGTACCGGGCGAGCCGGGGCTTTGTGTACCTCCGCAACAGCAACAGCTTCGGTGTTGCCGACCAGGACTTCTACTACGGGATCCCCGATGATGTCCCGGTGGCTGGAGACTGGGACGGAGACGGCTGCCACTCGCTGGCGATCTTTCGCCCCTCCCAGGGACGGGTATACGTGAGCAACAGCCTCGGGACGGTCGCTGCCGACTACTGGTACCTGTTCGGGGGACCGGGAGACCGACCCTTTGCCGGTGACTTCAACGGAGACGGGGCCGACTCGATCGGATTCCATACCGCCACCGGCTCGGTTGTCTACCGCGATTACCTCGCCCCGGGGACCAACCAGAGTGGTGCCTACTACGGCAACCGTGACCATCGCCTGGTGGCGGGCGATTGGGACGGCGATGGAGCCGACACCCCGGGTGCACTGGTCCCGGGCGGAACGGTTCGCTTGTGGAACGACTGGGATTTCGGCGCTGCTGACGAGACCGAAACGATTCCTGCCCGCTACCGGCTTCCGGTCGGCGGCGTCTTCGAGTGATTCCTAGGCCTGGATGCCCACATCGGGCGACCGGATCGAGAAGCCACAGATCTGGGTGGTGAAGGCGTCGAGGTTGCCCAGGGAGTAGCCGGCCACCTCGCCGATGCGGAGCAGACGAGCATCGTTGGCAGTGGCAATCTCTTCGAAGAACTGCCGGGGCGAGACCGCGGCAGCGGCCGCATCGCGCAACCGCACCCAGGAGGAGTAGATGCCGTTGTTGACGTCGATCAGATCCTGTCCGAAGTACGTAGGGAGGACTTCCCGGGCGGCTTCGAAGTCGGACCGCAACAGCTCAACGGACGGTTCGGCAGCCAACACGGCAGCCTGGAGTTGGGCCAGCCAGGCATCGTCGATATCTCCGCCTGTGAGGGACTCAGCGATGAGCTCGGAGATCGGCCTCAGATCTCCACCGGCTACCAGCTGCTGCTGCTCGATGGCGGAGAGCAACGAGCAGGCGGTTTGCACATCCGCAGCCGTTTCCAGTCCGGTGTCCTGAGTGCTGATCGAGACGGCGCCCATCCTCCCGGTTACCGTCACCCGATAGGTCCCGGCCGTCGCGAACCAGCGGGTCGCCGGGAAGCGGACAAGGCCGACAGCCGAATCCGAGAACCGGGCCGGTCCGTCGATCTGGCTAATTGCAACTGACCCATCGAGAGCGGCCGCGGTCGAGATGACGAGCACGTCCCCGGCTGCCTTGTAGAGGTACTGGCCATCGCTCGGCAGCTGAGCTCGGGAGGAATCCACCAGAGTTGGCAGAACCCCGGCGCTGGCATCGATCCGGAGCCGGAACCGGTCGCCATCGGTTGAGGCCATCTGCACGGTAACCGGGTCGCTGGAGGTGAAGCGGTAAGCGAGATCGGTCGGGTCGGCGAAGGTGGCGTCCAGC
>JBPCTX010000145.1:0-8040 GCA_051011455.1 Acidimicrobiia bacterium
AAACTGGACGCCGCCGAAGAGGCCGCCCGAAAAGCCAGGACCGGGCGGGACGCAGCCCAGGGCACCCATACCTGGGCGACCGCCGACCTGGCGGCGGCCCACGCCGCAGTCGAGGCCGCCGCCGCGGTGGTGTTGACCGCGCAGGAAGGGCGTACCGAGACGGCCGCAGAATTAGAGCGGGCCACCGCATCCATCGTCGAGCTGCAAGAAGAGATCGCCACCCTCATTCCCGGCGACGACCCGGCCACTGAAATCGAGGAGCGCCGGCGGGTGCTGGCCGAGTCGGCGGCGTTGATCGAGTCGTCCCAGCTTGCCGAGGGCGCCGCCCGGGAAGCCGTCGAGGAGGCAAGAGCACGACAGGGCCGACTGGACTCAGAGTTGGTTCAGCTCGCCACCACCGTCGCCACCCTGGCCGGGCAGCTGGGGGGCGATCTCCAACCGGGAGCCGACGCGGCCGAGCTGCGGTTGGGGTTGGTCGCTCTGCGGGACCTGTGGGAACAGGCCAACGCGTCTGCTACCGACGACCAGGCGGCCGCCGGGAAGAGGTCGTCGGAGGCGGCGGCCGCTCTGGCCGACCTGCTGGTATCCCTCGATCTGGCGGCCGATGACAGCGTGGCCGATGCCCGCCGCCAGGCTGCCACCGAGCACGGCAAGCTCGCTGAGCGGATGGAGGGGCTGACGATCCGGATCGCCCGGTTTGAGGAGCTGGAGGCCGGCTCCGCCGAAACCGTGGCCAGGCTGGCCACCTATGAGACGCTGGCACAAGACTTGCTGCCGGCCCGCTTTCTCAAGTTCGTACTCGACGAGGAACGAAGGCGCCTCGGCGAGCTGGGGAGTGAGCATTTCGAGCGCATGACCAGGGGCCGGTACCGGTTCACCGCCGACGGAGAGTTCGACGTGGCGGATCTGGCCGCCGCCGAAACAGAGCGGAAGGCGGAATCGCTCTCCGGCGGAGAGACCTTCCTGGCGTCGCTGTCGCTGGCTTTGGCGCTGGCCGAGATGGTGTCCAGGACGGGAGGGCGCTTGGACGCCTTCTTTCTCGACGAGGGATTCGGGAGTCTCGACCCCGAGCACCTGGACCTGGCGATGGAGGGCATTGAAGAGCTGGTCGGCGGCAACCGCCTGGTGGCAGTCGTCAGCCACGTTCCTCAGCTACGGGAGCGGGTTGAGGATCTGATCGAGTTGGACAACGACCCGATCACGGGGGACACGGTGGTGGTACGGCCGTGATTCGGCCGGTTAGAGCAAGATGGCGAGCGCCAGGGCGATGACCAGCCCCGCCAGTCCGGTCCTCAGCAAGAGTGACGGAGTTAGCGGATCCGGCAGCCTGACCGCGGTGAACGGGTCCATATAGGCGTAGCCGGCCACGAGCAAAGCTCCCAGCGCTCCCAGCAAGAACAGCCCGATCAGTAACTGCGGCGCCAGCAGGGCCAGTCCCGCCACCACGGCCGTTGAGGCTCCGATGATTTGCCAGCGGGCCGGGACGGCTCCGACGGTGGCGCCGATTCGAGCGGCCGTCCCAGGGTTCTGGTCGTCTTCGCTGTTCGCGCCCCGCAACAGCGACCCGTCGCCCGGATTGGTGATCCTGGGGCCGATGGCTTCTGCGAATCTTTTTGGCTCCTCAACGAGCACGACGAGTTCCTCGCCTTCGGCGGTGATGTGGCACCCGTCGTCGCGCAGGCTGGAGGAAATCTCTGTCAATGCCCAGTTGCCGATCTCATGCCGACGGGTGCTGACTTTGAGCCGGTCGTCGGCCACCAGCATGACGGCATACAGCGTGCCGGTGTCGCCGGCGAGTCGCACCGTACCCTCAAACTCCTCCATAGGCTCTCTATCGGCAATCTCCGAAAAAAGCACACCCCGATGGTCGTCGGGTGGGCTACTGTTTCGGCGCTCCGCCCGCTCCAGACAGGGAAACAAGGTCGAAATGGGAATCACCTGCGGCATCGTTGGGCTGCCAAACGTCGGCAAGTCGACTCTCTTCAACGCGCTCACCGCCGCCGGAATCCAGGCTGAGAACTACCCGTTCACCACTATTGAGCCCAATCTGGGGGTGGCTCAGGTCCCCGACCCCCGGCTGCGTGCGCTCGCCGAGATAGTGCAGCCCGGTGAGATCGTCCCGACTGCCATCGAGTTCGTTGACATCGCCGGGTTAGTCGCCGGTGCCTCCCGGGGCGAGGGGCTCGGCAACAAGTTTCTGTCGCACATCCGGGAAACGACGGCCATCGTGCACGTGGTGCGCTGCTTCGAAGACGACGATGTGGTTCATGTGGACGGCAACGTTGATCCGATCCGGGACATCGAAACGATCAACCTGGAGCTGATCTATGCCGATCTGGGGAGCGTCGATCGCTCCCTGGAGCGCCAGGCTCGCAAGGCCAAGTCGGGGGACAAAGGTGCCCAGGTGGCGGTGGCCGCGCTCGAGCGGGTGCGGGCTCACCTGGATCAAGGTCGGCCGGCCCGGATCCTCGATCTCTCACCGGAGGAGCAGGTCGTCGTCGGAGACCTGTTCCTTCTCACGATGAAACCCGTCGAGTACGTTGCCAACGTCGACGAGGCGGGGTCCAGGGGCAATGCCTACGTCGATCAGGTGCGTGAATACGCCGCCTCCCAGCACTCAACCGTCGTGGCCATCTGTGCTGCGGTGGAAGGGGAGATCGTCGCACTCGATCCAGCCGACCGCCGCGATTTCCTGGCCGAACTGGGCCAGACCGAACCGGGGCTCAACCGGGTCATCCGGGCCGGGTATGAGCTTCTCGGCCTGAACACCTTCTTCACGAGCGGGGACAAACAGGTCAGGGCCTGGCCGTTTCGTCACGGTGAGACCGCCCCCCAGGCGGCGGGATCCATTCACACCGATTTTGAGGCCGGATTCATTCGCGCCGAGGTGATCGGGTACGACGATTTCATCGAGTTCGGGGGAGAGGCCGGGGCGAAGGAAGCAGGTCGCTGGCGTCTGGAAGGCAAGGACTACCTGGTCCAGGAGGGCGACGTCATCCTGTTCAGGTTCAACGTTTAGCTGCCACTACCCAGCGTGGTGACTAGACCCTGATGCCAACTGTCTAGCTACAACGTGCTATTTGGCAATAGTTATCAAACCACCACTCTAGGTGGTCGAAACATACTGCATGGACCGACCACCTCAACAGCAAACGCCCAACCGGCCGATGGGCCGCAAGGAGCGCATCGCCGACCTGGTGCGGCAAATCTCGGACGGCAGCTACCACATACCCGCCGAGTGGGTGGCCGAGTCCATTCTCAGCTGGCGGGGCAGGTCCGGGCGCCGCAACTGATCGCCCTCCCGCAACTACGCTGACCGACCGATGCTTCAGTTTGTTCGTGGATTCCTGATGGGCTCGGCCGACGTAGTCCCCGGTGTGTCCGGTGGCACGATCGCCCTCATCGTCGGAATCTATCCCCGCCTCATAGCCAATGTTCGTGCCGGGGCGGGCGCCCTGGGTGCGTTCGTGCGAGGGCGATGGTCAGACGGCATTGCCAGGCTGCGGACTATCGAGTGGGGCTTCTTGCTCCCGCTGCTGGCAGGCATCTTCGTCGCTCTGGTCACATTGGCCCGGCTGATCGAGCACCTTCTGGAGGACTATCCGATTGAGATGTCCGGGCTTTTCTTCGGACTCGTCTTTGCCTCGATCTTTGTCGCCTGGCAGATGGTGGGGACCTGGGATGCCGTTCGTCTGGCGGTGTTCGCCGGCGTCGCAGTGGGGGCTTACTTCGTGCTTGGCCTGCGCTCGGGAGAGGCCCAGGATCCGGCCACCTGGATCTTCTTCGTCTCAGGGGCAGTGGCCATCTGCGCCATGATTCTGCCCGGGGTATCGGGCTCCTTCCTGCTCCTAACTCTCGGTATGTATGAGGCGGTGCTGGGGGCGGTCAGCGACGGGGATCTGCTGGTTCTGGCCGTGTTCATCCTCGGCGCGATCGTCGGGCTGGCCCTCTTCTCCTCGGCGCTGCATTGGGCTCTGGAAACCCATCACGACCTGGTGATGGCCGCTATCACGGGTTTGTTGCTCGGCTCACTTCGAGTGTTGTGGCCATGGCCAAACGGCATCGATGGGCCCGAGCTGTCAATGCCCGAGGCCGGTGACTTCGCGGCGCCCTTCCTGTTGGGAGTGGTGGGTGCCGGCCTGGTGTTCTTGATGGCCCGGATCGGGTCACGGTCACCGGTTGAGGCCGGCTGATGCGAGCCGTAGCTCAGAGGGTCTCTGCGGCCTCGGTGACGGTGGCCGGAAGCGTTGTCGGGGAGATTGGTGACGGCCTCGCCGTCCTGGTCGGGGTTTCCGACACGGACAACGAAGCCGATGCCAATGCGGTGGCGGACAAACTGGCCGGGCTGAGAGTGTTCGCCGATGACGAGGGCAAGATGAACCGCTCGGTGATCGATAGCGGCGGAGCGGTGCTGGTCATCAGCCAGTTCACCCTCCTCGCCGATATTCGCAAGGGACGGCGGCCATCCTTCATCCATGCGGCTGATCCGGCCGTTGCCGATCCGCTGGTCCGGGCGGTGGCGGCCCGGATTGCCGGGCACGGGGTGGAAGTGGCCACCGGCGAATTCGGGGCGATGATGGACGTTGCGCTGGTCAATTCCGGTCCTGTCACAATCGTGATAGAGACCGCCGACGGACGGATCCAGTAGGGACCCTCTATTCCGGGTCGGTCACGAAGTCGATCAGGCGCTCAACCGCGTTGACCAGGGGAGTCTCTACGTCGGTCCAGGAGGAGACCGAGGTGAGCACCCGGCGCCAGAAGCGACCGGTCTCTTCCTGAAGGCCGAGGGCGGTGACGACTCCCTCCTTCCACGGCCGTCCGGGTGGCACCACCGGCCAGGCATCGATCCCGATTGCGGCCGGCTTGATTGCCTGCCAGATGTCGACGTATGGGTGTCCGGTGATGAGGACCTGCTGGTGGCTGATGCGCCCGGCTATCAGTGACTCCTTCGAGCCGTCGACCAGGTGGTCGAGGAGCACGCCGAGGCGGCGGCCCGGGCCCGGCTCGAATCGGGCGACAGCATCGGGCAGGTCATCTGCACCATGCAGTGGCTCAACCACCACCCCCTCCTCCCGCAGGTCATCTCCCCAGATACGTTCGAGCAACTCGGCGTCGTGGATGCCCTCGACCCAGATCCGACTGGCCCTCGCCACCTTCGCCCTTGCCGCGCCGGGGGACACCGAGCCTGAGGCCGTGATGGTGGCCGGGGGCGCCGTTGGCTCGGAAGGTGCTCGCAGTGCAACCCTGGCTCCATCGTGCTCGAAGAAGCCGTCTACGGGAGCGAACTCATGACGGCGCCCGTCGGAATCGCGCAGCACGACCCGGGCGCCCTCGGTGAATGCGACCACCTCCCCGGTTGTCCCCGTTGATCGATGAGTCAGCGTGGTGCCAATCGGTACCGCCAGGTCGGGCGGAATCGCCGCCCGGCGATCGGATTCGATGACGTCTTCGGTGCTCCAGCGGTCTAGCTCTGACATGGTTGGGGAGCGTACCCAGCGGCGCCTGGTGTTCGAGGCCTTTGCATGGAACTAGCGTTGGCTCATGGAGATCGCCATCACCCGCGCCACGGGCGACGAGTTGCAGAATTGCGAGCTCACCCACATCGCCCGGGCGCCGATCGACATCCCTAGGGCCCTGGTCCAGCACGATGATTACCTGGAAGTGCTGAGGTCACTCGATGTCCTGGTGATTGAGCTACCCAGGCTCCCGGGGCACCCCGATGCGGTCTTCGTGGAGGACACCGCCCTGGTTCTTCCCGAAGTTGCGGTGCTGCTCCGACCCGGCGCCCCATCACGACGGGCTGAGGTGGCATCGATGGCGACCGCCCTCGGACAGTACCGGCAGTGTGTGACCCTGCAAGCGCCGGCCACTCTCGACGGCGGGGACGTGCTGGTCTTCGGCCGGCGGATCCTGGTCGGCGAGACCACTCGCTCAGATTCTGAAGGGGCGGCCGCTCTCGGAAAGCTGCTTGGGCCCTTCGACTACACCGTGGAGACGGTGCCCGTGAAAGACGTGCTCCATCTCAAATCGGCTGCCACGGTGGTCGACGACGAGACGCTGATCGTCAATCCGACCTGCGTCGACCTCGGCTTCCTCGGAGCCAAGCTCCTCGAAGTCCAACCCGCCGAGCCGCAGGGAGCGAACGTCGTGAGAGTTGGGGGTCGTCTGCTGGCCGACGCCTCGGCTCCTGCCACTATCGAGATGCTGGTCGGGCACGGGGCGGTAGTCAGCCAGGTGCACGTTGATGAGTTCGCCAAAGCCGAAGGTGCCATCAGTTGCAAAGGCGTGATATTCGAAACATGAATGGCCATAGACCGGGCGCATAGGAGCCGTATGACAAACCAGATTGCAATCCAGACGGAGGGGCTGACCAAGCACTACGGCGAGACGCGCGCCCTGGTGAACCTGGACCTCCAGATCCAAACCGGGGAGATATTCGGGTTTCTGGGACCGAACGGAGCCGGGAAGACCACTGCTATTCGCACCATCCTCGACGAGATCCGGCCCACCGCCGGGCGTGCCTCGATTCTGGGCATGGACACTCATCAGAGCTCGGTCGAAATCCGCCGGCATATTGGATATGTCCCCGGCGACCTGGCCATGTACCCGAACCTGACCGGGCGCGACACCCTCACCTATTTCGCCAATCTGCGGGGGGGAGTGGATTGGGACTTTGTCGACCAACTAGCCGACCGGCTGGATGCCGATCTCGACAAGAAGGTTGGCGACCTGTCGTCTGGCAACCGTCAGAAAGTGGGCCTCATCCAGGCCTTCATGAACCGGCCGGCAGTGCTGATCATGGACGAGCCAAGCTCCGGCCTTGACCCGCTGGTGCAGCGCGAGTTCCAGGCCATGATGGGTGAGGTGGCCGCCGAGGGCAGGACCGTGTTCCTGTCCAGTCACACGCTTTCGGAAGTGCAGCGGGCAGCCGACCGGGTGGGAATCATCCGCCACGGCCGTCTCATCGCGGTGGAGGCGGTGGCGGGCCTGCGCTCGAAGGCGATCCGCAAGGTCGATTTGTTCTTCGATGATCCGGTCGACGGGGCGGTCTTCGCTCCCCTCCCCGGAGTGCGCGAGGTGGCTGTCTCCGATCATCACGTAACCCTGTCCTTCGACGGGCAGATGGAGACGTTGCTGAAGGTGGTGACCGATCGCTACCACCTGCTCGACATCACCACCCACGAGGCCGACCTGGAGGAGATCTTCCTGACGTACTACCGCGATGAGGACGGGGAGGGCTGATGCTGGCCACCGTCTTCACCAAGACGGTCCGTGATCGGTGGAAGGGCATCGCCATCGGCGGGGGCAGTCTGGCTTTGACGCTCTTGTTCGCGATGGCCGTCTACCGCGATATTGATATCTCCATCTACACCGAAGACCTTCCCGAGGCCTTCCGGAAGCTGTTCAACATCTCGGAGGACAGCGAGGTGGGCGGCCTGGCCTACGGAGCCGTCTACAGCACCTACGGTGCTCTAACCCTGGCCGGGATTACCCTCGCCATCGGCTCAGCCTCCATCGCCGGTGAGGAACGCAACGGGACCCTCGGCCTGTTGCTCGGGAATCCCAAGAGCCGGACCCACGTGCTGTTGTCCAAGGCGGCTTCGCTGATCCTGCTTGCGCTGGCAGGCACCGTGATCATGTGGGTGGCCGGCCTGGTGGTGCCTGAGCTGCTGAACGTGAATGTGGAGTCACTCCACATCGGTGCGTTGATGGTGCACATGTTCGTAATCGCCATCTTTCACGGCTTCCTGGCGATGGCAATCGGAGCCTGGACCGGCCGGGGGGCGGTGGCCTCGGCTAGCTCGGCCGGAGTCATGATCGTGTCACTGTTCGCGGTTGGCCTGCTGCCGCTCGTCGACGGCCTGGAGAGCCTGGCCAGAGTGTTCCCCTGGTACTACTACGAGGGCGGGGATCCACTGCTCAACGGAATCTCGTGGGGCCACCTGTCGGTGCTGCTGGTGGCCTCGGTGGTGTTGGTAGCCCTGGCCGTTTACGGTGTGAATCGGCGCGACCTGCGAGGCCAGGCGCTCGGTGTCACCC
>JBPCTX010000146.1:0-7578 GCA_051011455.1 Acidimicrobiia bacterium
AGCGTGAGCCATCCTCGTTGGGAGCACAGCTATCGATGAGATCATCGGGGATGTCGGGCTGGTCGCCGATCGCCCAATCGAAGTCCGGCGTCAGGGGCGGGCTGAAGAACGTCGTAGCGAAGTCGGCCTCGCCGCGATAGACAGCCAGCGCCGCCTGCGGGTGGCCGCCTGCTTCTACCTGCTCACCAGGCGTTACTCCTGCCTCCGAGAACATCAGCGTCGGAACCATGAAGCCCGACGTCGATCCGGAGTCTGGGAATGCCCATGACTTGCCATCCAGGTCGGCGATGCTCGTGATGTCACTGTCGCGATCCACGAGGATCTGTGCCCAGTAGACGGACCATCCGAATCGGATGGCCTTGAAGGCAACGTCCACGCCGCAGCGGTTGCTGGCGAGCACGTAGCCAAGTCCGGGTATGAATCCCATTGTGTTCTCGGGCGAGGCACACATTTCTTCGATTGTCGACGCGTAGCTGGTTGGCACGCTGACTTCGAAGCTGAGGCCGGTGGCCTCCTCGAGTGCTTCTTGCATGACGGCGCCGCCTGTGACGATGACGTCGGCCTCAACCGACGGCACGAACAGAACCTTGACCGGGTTCTCGGGGCTTCCCACGGCAGCCATTGGTGCTTCAGTGGTTGTGGTTGGAGCAACGGTTGTCGTGGTTGCTTGGGTTGTTGTCGTCGTCGGTGCTGCCGTCGTTGTGGTGTCATCACCGGCGTCATCGCCGCCGCATGCGGCCGCGACCAACGCCAGTACGGCGAACAGCGCTAACAGTTTCCGTAATCTCATAATTGCCTCTACTCCTTATCTCCCGCGGAGGCTCCGCGAAGGCTACTCCGCTGATTCGATAGCTTGTTCACAAGCTCCTCGAACTCCTCCCAATCGTGTACATCGTGCACTCCCGGCACCGGATCATTCCAGGGCCGAACGTACCTGCACATTTGGGACTCTCTTCGATGGGCGTGAATGGTTTCGATCTGGTATGGCGAATCGTCCAGGTAGACGTCGCACGGGACGGTCCATTTGGATTCGTGCATGCCCACGACATGGACCTCTCTGGTCGGCAGGCGGTGGTCGGCGATCCAGGCGAGCGTGTCGGCGACCGCCCAGTCAGGTTTGGCGGTGATGATCACCACGTCGTGGCGGCGAGCTAGGCGGACAAGGGCCGGGACGGCACCGGGGTGGGTGTCCAGATGGCGGAACAGGCTCCCGTTGCCGAAGTCCCTTGCCCACTCCCAGAAGGCTTCCATGTCGGTGAAGTGGGTGAGCGGCTCTATGCCATCCCAGGTGGTGACGGCGTCGAGGGCGATCTCTGCGTCGAATTCCGCGTTGTACTGGTCGATCCACCCCTTGTTGAAGTCGCTGACCACCCCATCGAGGTCGATGCCGAGCCGCATGAGTCAAGTCTATGGGAGACAGGGGGCTGAGCAGCCCAAGAACCTTGCTATCGAACACACGTTCGGGTAGCGTAGCGGAGGCCGTCTCGATAGACTTACACGCCTGTAGTTCACGTTGCGGCGGCAGTTTGTGTCACAGCCGGCTTGTACCTTCGGATCAAGTCGAAGAAGAAAAACGGAAGGGAATCCACGTGGAGCAAGACAAAGCCCTCGACATGGCCGTGTCGCAGATCGAGAAGCAGTTCGGCACCGGCGCCATCATGAAGATGGGGGAGAACCCGCTTCAGAACATCAAATCGATCTCGACCGGAGCCCTTTCCCTCGATATCGCCCTCGGCATCGGCGGCGTGCCCCGCGGCCGGATTGTGGAGATATTCGGCCCGGAGAGCAGCGGAAAAACCACCCTGGCCCTCCACGTAGTGGCAGAGGCTCAGCGCAACGGTGGGATTGCCGCCTTCATCGACGCCGAGCATGCGCTCGATCCGGTCTATGCCAAAGCACTGGGAGTGGATGTCGACGAGTTGTTCATCTCTCAGCCGGACACAGGCGAGCAGGCGCTGGAGATCGCCGACATGCTGATCCGCTCCGGTGCTCTCGACGTGGTGGTGATCGACTCGGTGGCCGCCCTCGTGCCCCGGGCCGAGATCGAAGGCGAGATGGGCCAGAGCCACGTCGGCCTGCAGGCCCGCCTCATGTCGCAGGCTCTCCGCAAGCTGGCCGGCACCATCAACCGCTCCGACACCACCGCCGTCTTCATCAACCAGCTGCGAGAGAAGATAGGCGTGATGTTCGGAAGTCCTGAGACGACCCCTGGCGGCCGCGCTCTCAAGTTCTATGCGTCGACCCGGATCGATATCCGACGCATCGAATCCATCAAAGATGGGTCGGACTTCACGGGTAACCGGGTTAAGGCCAAGATCGTCAAGAACAAGGTTGCTCCTCCCTTCAAGATCGCCGAGTTCGACATCATGTTTGGCAAGGGCATCTCTCGTGAGGGCAGCCTCATCGACGTGGCGGTCGAGCACGACATCGTCCGTAAGAGTGGCGCCTGGTACACCTACGAAGGTGATCAGCTGGGCCAGGGTCGGGAGAAGGCCAAGCTGTTCTTGCTGGAGAATCCTGATGTGGCAATCCAGCTCCAGGCCCGGGTGCTGGAGGCAGTCGGCCTGGCCGAACCGGTCGGCGAAGCCGAAGAGGCCGGCGATTCAGAGGAACTGGAGAAGGCGGAGGACTGACCCCCGCCCGCAGTGTGAGCGCATACGGTACAATCTGGATCAGCACACGAATTTCTCTTGAAAACTGAGAGCCAACGAAATATGAGCAAAGACACGCCCCGGACGATGGCGGTGACGTAAAACCCACCCGTCCCCGGCGTGTTTTTGTCGTTTGTGTGCCGAGCTTTGCTCGGCATGCGCTCGTTATGGCCTCTGAAATGAGGACAACATGGATTGGGTTGTTGCCATCATCGGTCTGGTGGCCGGCGTCAGCCTGGGAATCGGCATCGCCTGGTTGCGGAGTCGAGGCCAGTCATCGGACGGGGTCATGCGGGAGGCAGAGCGCACTCTGGAGCGCGCCGAATTGGAGGCCAAGGCAAAGGCCAGCACCTACCGGGACGCCGAAGACGCAGCCCTGGAGACTCGCCGGATCGACCTGCAGGCCACGGAGGATCGCCTGGTGCAGCGGGAGGCGACGCTGGAACAGCGAACCGCCAATCTGACTCAGCGTGAGCAGAACGTTGAGGGCCGGGAGAAGGAAGTCTCAGAACTCCGAACCGAAGCCGACCGGCTGACCATCGAGGCCCGCACTGAGCTCGAAGCCGTCGCCCAGTTCGACAGTCAGGCTGCCAAGGAAGCCTTGCTGGAGCGAGTGGAGAACGAGGCTCGGCGGGAAGCGATGGTCCTGGTCCGCGAGCTCGAATTGAAGGCTCGGGAAGAGGCCGATCGACGAGCCCGTCGGATTCTCACCACCTCTATTCAGCGGTTGGCCGCCGAAGTGACCTCCGACTCCACCGTTTCGGTGGTCCCGCTTCCGTCGGACGACATGAAGGGCCGAATCATCGGCCGGGACGGGCGCAACATCAAAGCGTTTGAAGCGGTCACCGGCGTCGACCTGGTAGTGGATGACACACCGGAGGCCGTCACCATCTCCACCTTCGATCCGGTCCGGCGTGAGGTGGCCAGGGTCGCCTTGCAGAACCTGGTCGTCGACGGCCGGATCCACCCCGGATCGATCGAGGAGGCCCACACCAAGGCCCAGGCTGAGGTGGAGCAGAGCATCCGTGATGCGGGCGAGTGGGCGCTGCTCGAGGTCGGAGTGTCACGAATGCACGTTGAGCTGGTAACGCTGCTGGGACGCCTCAAGTACCGGACCTCATACGGCCAGAACGTACTGAGCCACTCGGTTGAGGCCGCCCACATTGCCGGCATGCTGGCCTCCGAGCTCGGCACCGATGCGACAGAAGCAAAGCGGGCCTCGCTTCTCCACGACATCGGGAAGGCTGTCAGCCACGAGGTGGGCGGATCACATGCCCTGGTCGGGGCCGAGATTGCCCGCCGCTTCGAGGAAGCTCCGGCGGTGGTCCACGCCATCGAGGCCCACCACAACGAGGTGGAGCCCCGCACCCTCTTGGCAGTGATCACCCAGGCCTCCGATGCCGTTTCGGCGTCGCGTCCTGGTGCCCGCCGCGAGACCCTGGAGTCCTACGTGCGACGGCTCGAACGGATCGAGGAGATGGCCGGCAGCTTCGAGGGCGTAGATCGGGTCTTTGCGATGCAGGCTGGTCGCGACGTCCGGGTGGTCGTAGACCCCGGAAAGATTTCCGACCTGGAAGCCGGAGACCTGGCCCGAAAGATCGCCAAGAAGATCGAAGACGGCCTCCAATACCCCGGCCAAATCCAGGTAACGGTTGTCAGAGAGCTAAGAGCCAGCGCCTACGCCCGCTGATTGCTTCCCCGCCCTGAGGGCGGGGTGGCTCCGCCGCAGGGGGAGGCGGGGTGGGGGAGGCGTCTAACCACCAAGGTCGCTCATGTCTTCCCATCCATGGCCGCCCTGGCGCATCCGACCCCCGTTCCCCGCCGATCGGACTAACTTCGCCCCATGACTCTGATCGGATTGCCGACGGTGCGAGAGCAGCGCACACCCACCCGGGTTGGCCGCACCTACCACCTGCGCACCTTCGGGTGCCAGATGAATGTGCACGACAGCGAGGGCATTGCCGGGTTGCTCGAAGCCGACGGGATGCTGCCCGCCTCCGATCCCGACGCAGCAGACCTGGTGGTCTTCAACACCTGCTGCATCCGTGAGAACGCCGACGACAAGCTGTACGGCTCGCTGGGGATGCTCAAGCGGGTCAAGGACCAGCGTCCGGGCATGATGATTGCCGTTGGTGGCTGCCTGGCCCAGAAGGACCGGGACGTTGTCCAGGGCAAAGCCCCCTGGGTGGATGTGGTCTTCGGCACCCACAACCTGGATCGGGTGGTTTCTCTGCTCGACTACGCCGAGGAGTGGGGTCCGGTCACCGAGATCCTGGAGGAGAGCGAAGATGTCGCCGTCGTACCGGCCAAGCGGGACTCTGCCCACAGCGCCTGGGTCACGATCATGATCGGCTGCAACAACTCCTGCACCTTCTGCATTGTCCCCTCCGTGCGCGGCGGTGAGATCAGCCGCCGTCCCGGCGACGTCGTGCGAGAAGTCCAGCAACTGGCCGATGACGGTGTGGTCGAGGTCACCCTGCTGGGCCAGAACGTCAACTCATACGGACGCGATCTCGAACTGGGCGGCCGCAAGCCTCTCTTCTCCGACCTGCTCCGTCGGGTGGGCGAGGTGGAGGGCATCTCTCGCATCCGGTACACCAGCCCGCATCCGAAGGACTTCCGGGAGGACGTGGCGCTGGCCATGGCTGAGACACCGGCAGTGTGCGAGCAACTGCACATGCCGCTCCAGTCCGGCAGTGATCGGATCCTGGCGGCCATGCACCGCGGCTACAACGCCGAGCGTTTCCTGACCAAGCTCGACCTGGCCCGCTCCCACCTGCCGGGGCTGGCCATCTCCACCGACGTGATCGTCGGCTTCCCGGGAGAGTCCGAGGAGGATTTCCAGGCCACCCTCGACGTGGTGGCTCAGTCCCGGTTCGACTCCGCCTTCACATTCATCTACTCACCCCGCCCCGGCACCGCCGCGGCCGAGATGGTTGACCAGTTCGTCGATTCTGATGTGGTCCGGGACCGCTACGACCGACTGGTGAAGCTCCAGACGGCCATCAGCCTGGAGAAGAACCAGGCCATCGTCGGCACAGTTGTCGAAGTCCTGATCGAAGGCCCGTCCAAGAAGGATCCGGACATGCAGTCGGGCCGTACCCGAACCAACAAGCTGGTGCACTTCCCGGGTCGCACGCCGGCAGGAACCTTCACCGACGTCCGGCTGGTGCGGGCCTCTCCGCACTACCTGATAGGGGAGCCGGTCTGAGCTTGCTGGCGGTGCTGGGGCCGACGGCTTCCGGGAAGAGCGAAGTTGCGCTGGCTTTGGCCCAGGATCTGGGGGCTGAGATCGTGTCTGTCGATTCGATGCAGGTGTACCGGGGCATGGACATCGGCACGGCCAAGCCGTCGGAGGACGATCGGGCCAGCACTCCGCACCACCTGATTGATGTCGTGAATCCGGACGAGGACTTTTCGGTGGCGGACAGTCAGCGGCTGGGGCGGACTGCCATCGAGAGTGCGTCCGGATCGGTGATCATCGCCGGAGGCACCGGCCTGGCCTTCCGGGCGATCGTGGATCCGCTCCAGTTCCCGGGCCAGCACCCCGAGGCTCGTGCCGACCTGGAGGCGCTCGAGCTGGGGACCTTGCAGGTCCGGCTGCTGGAGGTAGATCCCACCGCCGGCGAGCACATCGACATGGCCAACCCTCGTCGTCTAGTGCGAGCTCTGGAAGTGCATGCGCTAACCGGCCAGACACCGAGCGAGCGAGCGGCAACTTCCGAGGCAGCGGCCGTCCGCGCCTATGAGTCGCGTTTCCAGTTTGCAGCTGTGGGCTTTGACCCCGGGGCCGGACTGCAGGCGCGGGCGGTGGCACGTTTCGACGCCATGCTGGCTGATGGCTTGCTCGACGAGGTGGCCGGCCTGGCGAGCCGTCTCGGTCGCACTGCTGCCCAGGCCGTTGGATACAAGGAGCTTCTGCCGGTGGTGGCGGGGGAGACCACTCTCGACGATGGACGGGATGCCGCCATAACCGCGACCCTTGCGGTCGCCGCCAACCAGAGAACCTATTTCCGCCGGGATCCCCGCATCCGGTGGTTGGAGTGGGATGATGACGCCGGCGTCCGGATCGAAGCGGCCCGGCGGGAGCTGAAGATATGAAGTTCATCAAGATGGAGGGCCTGGGCAACGACTTCGTGGTTCTGGAAGGCCCCCGGGAGCCAACTCCGGCCCAGATAGTTGAGTGGTCCGACCGTCGCCGCGGCATCGGGGCAGATGGGGTGCTTGTGGCCACCCGACTCGACTCAGCTCGAGTGCGCATGGAATATTGGAACGCCGATGGCGGCCGAGCCGAGATGTGCGGCAACGGACTCAGATGTGTGGCCCGCTACGCCTACGACCGGGGATGGGTGGATAGCCGGTCATTCACCGTGCAGACCGACCTGGGTGATTACCCGGTCAAGGTGCGCAAGTCGGGTCGAGTGCGGGCGATGCTCGGCACGGCCACGCCGCCCGACCAGTCGACGATGTCGGTGGTCGGCACCGATGTGCATCCGATGAGCATGGGGAACCCGCACGCCGTGCTGTTCGTCGAGAACACCACCGAGGCCCCGGTCAAGACCCTTGGCCCGGTAATCGAAGTTGCCGGAGAGTTTCCAGATCGCACGAACGTGGAGTTCGTTGAGATCAAGGACCGGGCCCGCATCGAGGTCCGTACCTGGGAACGAGGGGTTGGAGAGACCCTGGCCTGCGGTACCGGTGCTGGCGCCGCGGCAGTGGTGGCGAACGAGCAGGGGTTGGTGGACGGCTCCCTCACGGTCGGCTTGCTCGGCGGTGACCTCGACATCGAGATCGACGGCGACACGGTGTGGATGGAAGGCCCAGCCACTTACGTGTTCGAAGGCAAGCTGAGCACCAGCTAGGTGTCTTACGCTCCGGAGGTCGGGTAGCGGAGGCGGCTAGGCCGCCAGGCTCGCGCTCAGCGGAC
>JBPCTX010000147.1:0-3462 GCA_051011455.1 Acidimicrobiia bacterium
CCCTGGGCCGGGAGCCAAACCTCGACCCAGGCGTGAGCGTTGCGATCGCGCACCAGGATTGATCCATCCTCCTGCTGCACCTCCCCCGGAGTGAAGCCGAGCACGGTGCGGGTCGGGATGTCGAGCAGCCGGGCCAGGACTCCCATCGAGGCTGAGAATTGCTCGCAGTAGCCCTCACGGTGACCCGGCGAGAGCGGGTCCAGCAGCCATGCGGTGAGGTCGGTGTCGCGTTCCTCGGGAGCAATCGTGGTGGAGTAGCTGAACAGCTCGGGGTCGCGGAAGAAGTGCTCGAGCGCCAGCGTCTTCTCGTAGTCCGTCTCTAGTCCCAGCGTCAGGAGCTCGGCCAGACCCTTCAAGCGGCCGCCCGGATCAGCATCCCGCGGTAGATCGCGATACCGGTCCAGGTCGTCCGGCTCCGCCAGGGACACTGCCGGAGCCGGCACCGGTGGAAAGTGCCCGTCTTCGGCGGCGGCGGCGAAGAGAGGAGACAGCGACTCGCCGGTGTCGTCGGCTGCCAGCACTCGGGAGTCGACGTCGGGTACCAACGATTGGATGCGGTACGTCATGTTGCGGCCGGTAACGCCGTCGATGTGGAGCGAACCATCGATCGGGTTCACCCGGGTTGTGTTGGCGATGAGCCGGTTCTCAGAGAAGACGCTGACAGGTGAGTATGTGGCCGGCAGCCATCCACTGGACAGGTTGGAGATTCTCACGTCCTGGATGAGCGGAACTTCTGCACCCCGGAACTCATACTCGTCATCTTCCCAGTTGGTCTCGTCAAGGCTCTCTAGTTCGTCCCGGGAGGCGAACCAGTAGCCGCCCTCGGCGTTGTAGGTGTCCATCGTCAGGAGCCGCCAATACACCTGGTCCGGCGCTATGTCGCCGGTGACCGAGGCCGAGAAGGCCGGGGTTTCGGAGTTGGAAACCAGGGAGCGGTGCACGTCGATGAACGGGTTGTAGGAGACGCTCCCGAACCCGCCGCCGATGCCGGAGCGGTTGGTCCAGTCGAGCACGCCACCGGTCGGCACCAGCTCGGCCTCGACCGCCTGGCGGGTTCCAAACACAGCTACAGCAGTGACCGCCACAATGGCCAGGACCGGAACCAGCATGGTTTGCAGCGCCGTTCGTTGCCGTCTGTGACTGGTGTGACCGCCAGTGGCTTTTTGATTGGCCGCGATTGTGGCCAGGCCGCCCCCAACCAGGAGCAACAGGGTGGCGGTCCACAGCATGCCGGTGGTCTGGCGGTCGATGACGGCCAGTTGCAGGTAGAACACCACCGGGGGGACGATTCCCAGGTAGGGGCCGTTGTTGAGCAGGCCCCAGGTTGCTACCGCCGACAGAGCCCAAACCATCATTGTGGAGAGCACTACCACTCCGGCCAGCGGGGCGACCGGGGGAGCCGAATAGCGGAAGATCGTGAGCCCGGCCGACAGTTCAGAGGGAATGTCACTGAGCACTTCGAGCGGCGGGATGGTGGTGTCGGACAATTCGCCACCCAGATACAAGTAGCCAAAGATCAGAAAGAGCGATACGTGGCTGAGAATGAGGCCGATCGGGCCAAAACGGGCCTTGGTGGCCGCCCAGGTGACGGTGGCGCCCAGCGCGGCGGCAACGACGACCACGACCTGCCATGGGAGTCCGCTCTCGCTGGGAAGGAACAATCTCGTCAACCGGAGGATGACCAGCGCGAGCAGTGAGAAGCTGGCTAGCCAGGTGAGGCGGAAGACCATCGTCCCGTTCCTATCGCGTCTCTCCAGGCTCTGGCCCAATCGTCTCCGATCCCCACCCTGACGGCGGCGGCGCCTCCCAGCTGGAAGGGGGCGAGTGCCTCTGGTTCCTCGTCTGCCACCACCATAAGCACGGTCCTGGTGTAGTCACGCCCGAGTGTCTGGAAGACGGCCAAGTTGTCATCGTCCAGGCGGCCGGTGATGAACACAAGCGCCCCGCCCGAGAAACCGTGCTGGCGCATTCTCAGCACTGCGTGGCGCAGGTCGAGGGCGTCCATCGGCTGCACGGCTGCCAATCGTTCCATTGCCAGTTCATAGGGGGCCGGACCGGGCGGGCGGCCCGAGTCCCCGATCCACAGCTGCGGCAGGTAGCCGCCGCGGTAGAAGTGGTGGAGGACCGATGCGGTCCCCTTCACGGCGTGCTCGAAACTCTCCGGAGTGTGGGTCTCGGCCCGCGTGTCCATCAGCACTAGAGCGCGGGACTGCCAGGGGATCTCCAACTGGCGGATCATCAACTCGCCCCGCTTGGCCGAGGAAGGCCAGTGCACCCGTCGCAGATCGTCGCCCTGCCGGTACTCCCGCAACGTGAAGAAGTCGTCACCACCGCTGGGGGCATGGGAGGGATGGGCGGACTGCACCGAGGGGTCATGGCCGCGGGTGAGGGGGAACTCGTCCAGCTGCTCGATGGCGGGGAACACCACCAGCCTGTCGATGCCTCCGGCACTGGCCCGGACGGCCGCGAGGTCGAAGGGGTCGGAAATGATCAGCTCGGCCGGACCAATCTGATACACCCCGCGCGGGCGACATACGATCTCGTAGTGGGCGGAGACGGTCGAGTCGCGGCCGGCCCGGGCAGTCGCGAACCGGGCCCGGCCCAACCTGGACACCTCGTCTTCGATGATGAGGGGGCGGAGCGGGCGGCGGGCGAAGATGCGGATCTCGACGCGAGCCCGGTCGCCTTCGTGGACCTGCAACGGTGTGATGTGCCTGGTCAGGTCGGCGTCCGGGCGAGAGCGGCGAACGATCAAAGCGCCGACGACCACCGCACCCAGCAAGAAGATGCCTCCGGCCAGCAGTTCGGCCTCACCGAATCCCACCCAGAGCAGGACGAGCGCGGCAGCGGCGCCGAGTGCCGCCCAGCCCCGCGTGGTGATCATCGAGCGTCGAGAGTGCCCGGGACGGGAACGGTGCCTGCGATTCGCGCCAGCACCTCGGTGACCGAGGCTGCCCTCATCTGAGCCTCGGGGCGCAGAATGATGCGGTGGCTGAGGGTGGGGGCGATCAAAGCCTTGACGTCGTCCGGGGTCACATAGGTGCGTCCAGAAGCGGCAGCCCTGACCCGGGCGGCCCGCTGCAGGTAGAGGGTGGCGCGCGGTGAGGATCCGAGAAGGAGGTCGGGGTCGGCCCTGGTCGCCTCGGCCAGATCGACCAGGTACCCCTTGAGCTCAGGAGCCATGTGAACGGTGGCGGCATGCTGGACCATCTCGACGACCTCGGCCGCCCCCACCACCGGTTCGATGTCCTCGTACACAGAGTGATCGCCGTGGGCGTCGAGCATTTCTAGCTCCTTGGCCCGGGCCGGGTAGCCGAGGGTGACCCTGGTCATGAACCGGTCCAGTTGCGACTCGGGGAGGGGGTAGGTGCCTTCGTGTTCAAGCGGATTCTGTGTGGCGCCAACCATGAACGGAGCTTGTAGCGGTCGCGTGGTCCCGTCGACAGTGACCTGCCGTTCTTC
>JBPCTX010000148.1:0-10005 GCA_051011455.1 Acidimicrobiia bacterium
AAGCAACCGGTCCCGATCGATTATGTCGAGCATGCCCAGAGCCCACGCCGCGGTCACCGCATCTTGATCCCGGGGCACCTCTCCCCGGGCTACCGAGTTGAGAGCATCGACGAGGTTGATGGTCGGAATGTCGGGGGCCGTCTCGGGTGGTTCGCCTGAGTACTCGGCAATTAACGGGAGCTCATGGCCTGCAATCTCAAGTCGCTCCAACTCGCCGTCCACCAGCTCCGCCCGGCGGCGGCGCGTGCGTCGATTGTTCTGTCTGCGCACTCCCGCAACGACAAAGCCGACCACTCCCAGGGCCGCCAGACCAACTACCCCGCCGATCACGCCCCAGTTGGTTTCGGCCGCCCGCTCGCCGTTGGCATAGGCCTCGAAACCGTCTCCCAACCCCGCCAGAATGGCCAGGACTCCGGCATCGAAGTTGCCGTTGCGGAAGCCTGAATTGCCGAGGGCAGCAAGGTCAGACGGGTCGCGGGGGAAGTCGTTGAGGCCGTCACCAAGCTCCACCCACGTGTTGCGGCCTCCCACATCGACGATGACAACAACTCCATCGTCTCGCTCGGAACTTCCCACCCCCCAGGTGTCTCCTAGCTCCTGAGCGAACCTCTTGATCGACCATCCACCAATCGATGGGACCAGCACAACCGCAACTTGAGCGCCGTACAGGCCCTCGATTCGGGCCGCCTCCGACTCGAGCACCTCATCCTCTTCAATCACGTCTGCAACGTCGGTCACGAACCCGTCGCAGGTGAACCCCTCGAACTCGGGGCAGGTGGGCGAGTCCTGGGCCGCGGCCGGGCCGGCGACCAGCAAGAGGCTGACCGTCAACCACAGGAGAGAGTGAAGGCGGGATCGGAGGTTCGGCACAATGCCCATCTCTTCGAAAACTAGCCCGCTAGCCGGGAAGCTGGTGCTCGGCCACCGTGACGGCCGCCAGCCTGTCCGGGTCGACTGCGACCCCGATACCGGGGCGCTCGGAGACGTCGAGGTTGCCGTCGCTCAGCTCCCACTCGGGCACGGTCAGGTCCTGGTTCCAATAGCGCCGGGAGGCAGCCAGGTCGCTTGGAAAGACGAACCCGGGCAGGCGGGCCAGCGCCGCGACCGCGGCCCGGCCGATTCCGGTTTCGAGCAGCCCGCCTGCTACCAGACCTAGCCCGGCGGCCACCGCCAGATCGTGCAGCTCGACTGCCTGGCGCAGGCCGGTGAGCCGGGCCGGCTTCAGATTCACGACGTCGCAGGCCTCGCCGGCGATGGCCGATCGCAGCGTTGGCAGCCCGGTGATCGACTCGTCGAGGCAGAGGGGTGTGGTCAGCCGACTTCGCAGTTGGGCAAACGTGCTCCAGGCAGCGTCGCTTGGATACGGCTGCTCGAGGTACGCAAGGCCGATCTCGTCGATCTCAATCGGTACCTGGCCGGACTGGTAAGCGCCGTTGGCGTCGGCCGCCAGTAGGGCGTCGGGGTGCTGCGATCGAAGAGCGCTCAGGGGCGCCAGGTCGAATCCCGGGCCGATCTTGATCTTCAGCTTGCTGTACCCCTCCGACAGGCGACGGCCCGCTTCGTCGAGGACGGCAGCCAGATCCCCGAAGCGGGCGACGACCGCTCCGGCTTGGACCGGGCCCGGGGATCCTCCCAGCAAGTTCGTCAGGGGCTTGCCCGTTTGCTTGGCCTCCAGGTCCAGTTTGGCGATCCGGCGGGCCGCGATTGCCATCGGATTGGAATGCGTGACCGGCGAACCCGCCAGAGTTGCCAGCGCCGTCTCAACGGTTTCCGGCGAGTACCCGGGCAACTCTCCGAATTCACCCCATCCGGCGGTTTCACCGTCGGACACCCGGACGATCACACCCCGCCGATTCCCGACTTCGTGCCCTGCGGTCTCATACGGCGTCCGGAGTGGCATTTCGATCACGAAGGCGGTTGCGTCCATGGCCCCGATCCTACGAACGCGACTGAGCCCCGGGGATCCGGGGCTCAGTCGGCAGGTCTGTCTGGCTGCGCCTAGAAGCCCTTATCGGCCAACCATTCCTTGGCCAGGGTGTCGGCGTCCTCGGCGTCCAACCCGAACCGCCTGTTGAGCTCGGAGAGCTCGGCGGTCGTGATCTCTGCCGCAACGTCGTTGAGCAGGTCGGTCAGTGCGCTGTCGTACTCGTCGAGCACCGAGGTGCGTATCACCGGGACGATGTTCTCGGCCGGCTGCAGCAACTTGTCATCTTCCAGCAAGACATATCCCTTGGCGGCGATGACGCCGTCCGAAGTGAACAGCAGGCCAACGTCGATCTCTCCACCGTCCAGGGCGGCAACCGTCAGGGGGCCACCGACATCGAGCGGCTGAAACGAATCGAACTCGAGGCCGTACACGTCTCCCAGACCGATCAGGCAGAACTCACGGTTCGGGCACTCGGGCGGTCCGCCCAACACCAGATTCCCGTTCTGAGCCGCCAGATCGCTGACTTTTGCCAATCCGAACTCGGATGCCGTTTCTGCCGTGACCACGAAGCCGTTCTTGTCCTGGGCCGGTGCATAATCAAGCGCCGTGAGGCCCAAAGGCTCGAGGACATCCACCAGGTCGCTGTGGGTCTGGTCGGAGTCGGTGCTGGAGGTGCCGCCCTCAAAGGTCAAGAGTGTTCCTGTGTATTCGGCCATCAGGTCGATCTCGCCGCTCTTGAGAGCGGGATTGACGACCTCGCGGGTTCCGAGCTGAAACTTGGTTTCAACCGGGTAGCCGGCGTTCTCGAGGGCTTGCGCGAAGATCTCGCCAAGAATCTCTTGCTCTCCGAAGTTGGTTGACCCGACCACGATCGTCGGTCCTGCTGTGTCGGAATCCTCACCCGAGCCGCAGGCGGCAGCCACGAGGGCCAGCGCGACCACGGTCGCCCCAAGGATTCGATTGCGGAACAATCTCCGCATGGGTATCTCCCTTCCGATGTTGGAACAATGAAGCCGCCAGCCTGGCGGCGAAAGGTTCAACAACCTAGGGGTGGTCGTATTCCAATGTGAACCCGATCAGGGTGGGATCGGTAATGGGACTTCCCGGCTGCGACCGCGCAGGGTGCCGGTGTATCCCTCCGACCGGTAGCCCTGGAGCGAGCGAGGTACCAGCCGTCGCTCCAGCCATCCGAAGAGCACCTCGGTCAGGATGGCGAGCAGTGCGACCAGGACCGCACCGGCAAATATCTGAACATTGTCCTGAATTGAGAACCCGTCAACGATGAACCTTCCCAAGCCTCGGTAGGCGACCAGGGCCGCCAGCGGAGATGTAGCTACCACCTGGACGGCTGAGATGCGGAGCCCGGCGATTATCACAGGGGAAGCGAGAGGCACTTCGACCGATCTGAGGATCTTCCCTTCGGTCAAGCCCATACCCCGGGCGGCCTCGACAGTTCCCGGGTCGACCCCGCGGACACCGGTGAAGGTGTTGGTGAAGATCGGCGGAAGCGCCAGAGCAAACAGGGCAATGAACGCTGGGAAGAAGCCGAGCCCTGATCCAAAGATCGGGACACTGTCGGGGATGTGACTGGCGATCCGGATAGTGATCGGTAGCGCCAGCGCGATGATTCCAAACGACGGCAACGCCCGGCCGATGTTGACGACTGCAACGGCCGACACTCCAAACCTCCGGTAGTGGCCGAGCAAGGCGCCGGACGGGATGGCGACAAGAGCGGCGGTGAAAGTCGCCAGGGCAGAAAGTCGAATCGTGTTCCAGAGCCTGACGAGGTAGCCATCGTCGCCATCCCAATTCTCGGTGAACCAGACCAGCACATCGCCGAGGAATTCGATCACGCTGCGTCCCCGGCTCGTCGCGACCATGGGGTGAGGATGCGCTCGACGCCGAGCAGGGTCAGATCTAGCGAAACCGCCAGGATCACCGAGAGCATCGTGCCAAGCACGATCTCAGTCGAGAAGAAGCGATTCAGCCCACTGAGTATGAAGAATCCGACGCCGCCCTGCCCGATCAGGGCGGTGACGGTTACCAACCCGATCGTTGTGACCCCCGCAATGCGAAGTCCGGCAATGATCACCGGCATCGCCAGCGGCAGCTCAATCCGGAAGAAGAGCCGACGTCGGCTATATCCCATGCCGACGGCAGCTTCCACGACGGCCGGGTCGACCCCGTCGATGCCGGCGACGATGTTGCGGATGAGGATGAGGAGGGTGTAGCTGACCAGGCCAATCTGGGCGGTGAGAATGGTGAATCCGGTGACGGGCACCAGGAAGGCGAACAGGGCGAGGGATGGAATGGAGTAGGCGATTCCAGTCACCCAGGTGATCGGGGCGTAGGTCCGCCGCCACCGTAGGACTATGCCGCTCAACACCATCGAAATCGCCAGCCCGATCCCGAGTGCCATCCCGGTCAGGATCAGGTGTTCGACCACCTTCTCCCACACGAGATCCAGATGCCCCCAGATCCAATCCCAGCGGATGAATGGATCGCTGCTGTCTACCTGGGCGATCATCAAATCAGGTGGCGGGTGATCTGCTCGATGCTGAGCATGCCCAGGTACTCGTCGCCGTCGAAGACGACGGCGACGCCGGTATGAGAGCTCACGACCGAATCCAACGCCTCTCGCAACGACTGGGAGACCGATAGGCGCACGGAGAACGGCGACACCCCAGCCGCCCCTGCGGTGGTGTGCACGTCGCGTCCCCACACCCAGCCTTCCAACCGGCTTCCCGAGCCGATGCCGACCCAATCAACATCATGCTCTTTCATGGTTGCCTCGACTTCGGCGCGGGTGGCAGCGGACTCGACCACCGGCCCTCGCTGGAGCGGCACCGACGAGATCTCGGTCAGGGAAAGACGCTTCAAGCTGCGATCATCGCCCAGGAATTCCTCGACGAAGTGGCTGGCGGGAGTGCTGAGGATCTCGGCCGGAGAAGCGTATTGCTCGAGCACGCCTCCTACGTTGAGGATGGCGACGCGGTCGCCCAGCTTGATGGCCTCGTCGATGTCATGGGTGACGAAGACGATCGTCTTGTTGACGCGGCGCTGCAGGTCAAGCAACTCATCCTGCAGTCGGCTCCGCACGATCGGATCGACCGCTCCGAACGGTTCGTCCATCAAGAGGACCGGGGGGTCGGCAGCCAGAGCCCTGGCTACTCCAACGCGCTGTTGCTGGCCTCCGGAGAGCTCAGCCGGGTAGCGCTCCTTCATGTCACGTTCCAGCCCGACCAGATCGACCAGCTCGTCGATCCTCTCCTCGATGCGGTCCTTCTCCCAGCCGAGCAGTCCGGGCACCGTGCCGATGTTCTGGGCGATGGTCCGGTGGGGGAACAGGCCG
This sequence comes from Acidimicrobiia bacterium, assembly GCA_051011455.1. GTDB lineage: Bacteria > Actinomycetota > Acidimicrobiia > Spongiisociales > SHLN01 > SHLN01. The sequence continues at coordinate 5,280 of JBPCTX010000148.1, forward strand.
ATCCTCTGGATCACGTAGCCGATTCCCTGTCGCAACTCAGGTGCCTCCACGTCTGTGATGTCGGTCCCGGCTACTTCGATAGTGCCGCTGGTGGCCTCCACCAGGCGGTTGATCATCTTGAGGGTGGTGGTTTTGCCGCAACCGGAGGGGCCAACCAGGACCACCACTTCGCCTTCAGAGATCTCCAGGCTGAGTTCACCAACCGCCGGAGAGGTTTGGCCGGTAAAAGTCTTGGAGACGCGATCGAGACGAATCATCGGCACGGACATGGCCCGCGAGGATACGGGAAACCTGCAACCTACGTCTCGTGCCGGGGCCTTCTGGCTGGAAGCCGACGGCCGATAGCCGATGGCCGGTTGTTAGAGCCCCAGTGCCGATTTCAGGTCGTCCACCCGGTTGGTCTCTTCCCACGGCAGGCCGCTGCGGCCGAAGTGTCCGTAGGCGGCGGTCTGGCGGTAGATCGGACGGCGCAGATCCAAATCACGCACGATGGCGGCCGGGCGGAGGTCGAAGATCTCTCGCACGGCCTTCTCGATCCTCTCCGGATCCGTCGCCTCGGTCCCGAAGGTCTCGACCATCACAGACACCGGGTGGGCCACGCCGATCGCGTACGCAACCTGCAACTCGCAGCGGCGAGCGGCACCGGATGCCACGACATTCTTGGCTACCCAGCGTGCTGCGTAGGCAGCCGAGCGGTCGACTTTCGATGGATCCTTTCCGGAGAAGGCGCCGCCGCCGTGATGAGCCGAACCACCGTAGGTGTCGACGATGATCTTGCGTCCGGTCAACCCGGCATCGCCTACCGGCCCGCCGATCACGAATCGCCCGGTGGGATTGACGATGACGTCGACCGGATCGTCGGCAAAGGCTTCGGGGATGATCGGCTTGATCACCTGGTCAATCAGGTCCCGTCGGATGGTTGTATCCCGGTCGATTCCCTCGTCGTGCTGGGTTGAGATGAGAACGGTGCGGAGGCGGACCGGGAGATCGCCGTCGTAGTCGAACGTGACTTGAGTCTTGCCGTCCGGTCGCAGATAGGGGACGGTCCCATCCTTGCGAACCGCTGCCAGGCGCTCGGCCAGGCGGTGAGCAATGTGGATGGGCATCGGCATGAGGGCGTCGGTCTCGTCGGTGGCGTAACCAAACATCATCCCCTGGTCACCGGCACCCTGGCGATCGAGGTCGTCTTCGGTGAGTGCCGTCCCGGACCGCACTTCCTCCGAAGAGTCGACGCCCTGCGCGATGTCGGGTGACTGTTCATCAATCGAGACCATGACCCCGCAGGTGGCACCATCGAAGCCATATTCCTCGCGGTCGTAGCCGATCTCCTTGATGGTTTGGCGGGCAATCGATGGGATGTCGACATAGGCCTCGGTGGTGATCTCTCCCGCCACCAGGACCAGACCGGTTGTGAGAACGGTCTCACACGCCACCCGACTGGACGGATCCTGGCTGAGGATTGCATCCAGGATCGCATCGGAGATCTGGTCGGCCATCTTGTCCGGGTGGCCCTCCGTCACCGATTCCGAGGTGAACGTGCGCACGCTCGCCATTTCGCTCCTGTTGCTGATCCGCCCCTATCAGTTCGTCAGGGTAGGCGCGATGTGACGCGCAGGCGAGGAAGCTGTACGCCTACCACTCTTCGAAGTGGATAACGTCCTCAACCGGCTTCCAGCCACGATCGAGCGACCCCGACCGTCGATCCGGCGCGGCGTAGCCAAGGGTGACGAGTCCGATCGGCGTCACGTCATCCGGAATGCCGAGCAGCGACTTGATCCCGGCCAGATTGTGGGACCCTGCAAACCCCGCCGCCAGGCCTTCGTCGACGGCTGCCAACAACAGCAGCATGAGTGACGCCCCGGCGTCGATGTGCCAATACGGCACGGGCCAGTCCTGGGCGTCGTCTGAGGACGCCTTGTCTGGCTCCGAGTACCTGTCCCGGTAGACGGTCTCACTGGTGCACACGACCACGTGTACGGGCGCACGCGACAACCAGGGGTCAAACCCGGCGGAGACGTATTCGTCCTCATGGGCCAAGCCGGCGATGGCCCGGCGTCGCTCAGGCTCAGTAACGACCACGAAACTCTGCCCCTGGCTGAAGCCCGCGCTGGGGGCTCGCCTGGCCCGGTCGAGGACCCGCTCGAGTGCGTCTTCTGGGATGGGATCGGGCAGGTAGTTGCGCACCATGCGGCGCCTGCGCACCGCCTCTGAGAATTCCATCTTTCGCCTCCCCGTCTTTGATGGGGAGCAGCCTAGGAAAGGCGACCTGTTCGGCCAGAAAGGGTCTGCGGACCCATCCCCACCGGCGCGGTTGGGACGCTTATGGGCTAGGTTTTCCCTAAGGGGTTCCTGTTCGCGGGCTAACAACGGAGTCGAATTGGTAAGGCGAATTCTGGCGGTCGTCGGCTTCATGCTGGGGTTGATTGTCTTCGCCGCGCCCGCCCTGGCCGGTGACGCCGAGGTGGGGATGGTCAACACCGACTCGGGGGAGTGGCACCTGCGGGACCCGGGCGGCAACGACCGCAATTTCTTCTACGGCAATCCCGACGATGTTCCGCTGCTGGGGGACTGGAACTGTGACGGTGTGGACACGCCCGGCATGTTCCGACCGAGCAGTGGCTTTGTGTATCTGACCAGCGCCAATCCGCCCGACAACGGGGTAGGAACCGGCGAGACCTTCTTCTTCTTTGGTGTCGCCGGAGACATCCCGGTGGCCGGCGATTGGAACGGCGACGGGTGTGACACGCTCGGTATCTACCGCAACGGCGAGGTCTTTCTCCGCAACTCGCTCAGCACCGGGGTCGCCCACGTGCAGTTCTTCTTCGGCGTTCCCGGCGATCGTCCGTTTGCTGGAGACTGGGACGGGGACGGCATTGACACCATCGGCATCTATCGCAACAGCAGTGGACAGATCTTCTACACAAATGAGAACCCGGCCGGACCGGTCGCCTCCACCGCCAACGACTTCTTCTACGGCGTTCCCAGCGACGAATTCGTGCCCGGCGACTGGGACGGGGACGGGGACGACACGGTCGGCATATATCGGCCGGCGGAGAGTCGTTTCTATCTCCGCAACACCAACTCGACCGGGCCCGCCGACGAGACCTTCACGTTCGGGCAGGGTGGTTGGATTCCGGTCGGTGGCGACTCAGAACTACGAGAAGCCACGCTCACACCTTCGGTGAGCTCTCTGGATATAGGGCCGGTCGGAATCACAAACAGTTCCGGGAGTGCCACCCTGCGGGTGAACTTCAATGGTGACGGCGGTGACACGGACCTGCACATCACGTCGGTCACCTTTGGCGGGGCCGATGGTTCCTCGTTCAGCGCTGCGCCGTTGGCGGATCCCGACATCGGCTTTGGGGAGTTCCGGGACATCGAGGTCACCCTTACGACCAACACGCTCGGCGTGAAGCGCGGCTTCATCAGGATTCGTCACACCGGAGTCGGCTCGCCACTGCTGGTCAACCTCGTCGGCCAGGGTGCGTATCGGGTGAATGCCGGAGGCGATCCCATCGACGACTGGGGGGCCGACAGTCCCTTCAGCCCGGGCGGAAGCATCGGACCGCTGGCCGGAACCTCGGTCTCGGGCCCGACCGCGCCCGATGAGGTGTTCGAGAGTTATCGGTTCGGTCAGCAGGCCTGGGACTTCCCGGTCACGCCCGGCGCCTACCGGGTCAACCTCTACTTCGCTGAGACCTTCTCCGGAACCCAATCGACCGGTGCTCGGATCTTCGATGTAGCCATTGAAGGTGAGCCCGTGCTGACCAACTTCGATATCTTCGCCAATGCCGGGGCAAACAACGGGATCGTTCGCACCTTTGACATCGTCAGCGACGCCAATCTCGACATCGACCTGACCGCATTGGTCAACTCGCCGGCGATCCAGGGAATCGAGATCATCCCGACTCCGGCCTGGAAGGCGCTGGGTTCCAGCCCGTCCGAGGTGACCTTCGGATCGATTGCGGTCGGTGACACGGCCCGTCGGGCTGTGACGGTTGTCCATCTGGGTGAGCCCGGGACCGCCGCCGTTGACTTGGAGAAAGCCACCGTGGTGGGAGCCAACAGCAACCAGTTTGGTTTCGTGTCGGGAGCGGCTGCCCGGACCCTGCAGCCCGGCCAGGTCTCCAAGATCAGCATCGACTATGTGCCGACAGAGGCCGGGGTAGTCGATGCCCGCCTCTCGATTCCTTACAGCGGCCCGAATGGACCCCTTGAGGTCGACCTCATCGCGGCTGCCGATGACGTGATCCTCTACCGGCTCAACACCGGTGGTGAGGCGATCGTCGGTCAGTTCTCCTGGGGGCCGGACGAGCCCTTCCTGGTGACGAACCCGGCGGTGACCGGCGAGATCTCGCTCTTCCAGTCCATCAACACCAGCGACCAATCGCTGCCGGCCGGAACTCCACTCGCCATGATTCGAACCGAGCGCTTCGGGCCTTCATTCGAGCCGCTGTCCTACGACCTTCCGGTGCCGAACGGTCCCTACGAGGTGCGGCTCTATTTCGTTGAGCCGGTTCATAACTCGGCGGGAGTCCGCGTGTTCGATGTGAAACTCGAGGGCGGTCTCGCCATCAACGACTTGGACATCTATGCCCAAGCCGGTCGGGACAAAGCGATCATGATCCCACTGCAGACCAACGTGACCGGTGGTGTTCTCGACATCGACCTTGTTCCGATCGCCGGCAAGAACCTCCCTGCAATCCACGGCATCGAAGTCATCAAG
>JBPCTX010000149.1:0-15541 GCA_051011455.1 Acidimicrobiia bacterium
AGATGGCGATGGTGTCCGGAACCGATGGGGCGTCCACCAGGACCGGCTGAAATCTGCGCTCGAGAGCAGCGTCCTTCTCGATGTGCTTGCGGTACTCGTCGAGAGTGGTGGCGCCGACCATGCGCAACTCGCCGCGGGCCAGCATCGGCTTGAGCATATTGGAGGCGTCCATCGCCCCTTCGGCGGCGCCGGCGCCCACCACGGTGTGGAGCTCATCGATGAACGTGATGATCTCGCCGCCGGCTTCCTTTATCTCGGACAGGACGGCCTTGAGCCGCTCCTCGAACTCACCACGAAACTTGGCACCTGCTACCAGCGCACCGAGGTCGAGGGCGATTATGCGCTTGTCTTTGAGGCCTTCGGGAACGTCGCCGTCGACAACCCGCTGCGCCAGGCCTTCCACGATGGCGGTCTTGCCCACCCCGGGCTCACCGATGAGGACAGGGTTGTTCTTGCGGCGCCGGGACAGGACCTGGATCAACCTCCGGATCTCATCGTCCCGACCGATGACGGGATCGAGCTCACCCTCGGCCGCCAGTTCAACCAGGTCGCGGCCGTACTGGCCGAGAGCGTCGAGGGTGGCCTCGGGATCCGGGGAGGTGACCCGTCGGCTTCCTCTCAGCTCGGTGAGGGCGGTGGTCAGCTGATTGCTGGTGATACCGGACTCGGAAAGGATGCGGCCGGCGTCGCCGCCCGCGTCCAGCAGTGCCAGCAGGAGATGCTCGGTGGATACGTAGTCGTCGCCGAGATTCTCGCGCTCCTTGTCGGCGGCTTCCAGAACGGCGACCAGGGCGGGGGAGAAGGCGACCTCGGTGTCGCCGTAGACGCTTGGGAGGCTGGCCAGTCCCTCCTCGGTAGCCCGGCGCAAGTGAGCCGGATTAGCGCCGGCGCGTGTCAGAAGGGGCAGCACAAGGCCACTGGGCTGCCCCAGTAGAGCCGCCAACAGGTGGAGGGGTTCGGCGTACTGATGATTGGCAGCCTCGGCGCCTTCGCGGGCAGCCAGGACCGCTTCCTGTGACTTTTGAGTGAACCGATTGATATCCATGGCCTGCCTTCAACTGTCTCAGTGGTTCAACAGATATCATAGCATGGTTGTTCCATGTAATCTGAGTCTATTCGACTTAGATCTGGACGGAGTGGTGTGAGTTGATACTTCCTCGGGAGCACGGGAACGCGCTCTCATCCCCCACCCGCCCTCCCCCGCGAGCGGGGGAGGAGCCAGAAGTGCCCTCCATTCACCCAATGACGCGAACAAGGTCCACGAGTAGTGGACCTTGTTCGCTGTTCGCTGTCTGCTGTCTGCTGTCTGCTGTCTGCTGTCTGCCGCTAGCCGGCGGCTCGAAGCCGCCTACGCCGCCACTGCCCTGCTGTCGGCCCAGGCTCTGAGCGCCAGGACATTTTCGGCGCGGGAGATTGAGAGGGGGACTGTGGCTGCGACCTCGGCTGTGATGTCGGCTCCGGTTAAGGCCCGCTCGGCTCCGAAGGCACGGTAGAGGGCGCCGACTACGGCCGCTTCGATCTCGGCTCCCGAGTAGCCGTCGGTGTCGCGCACCAACTGTTCCAACTCATGCTGTGAAACGGTGACGTCCCGTTTGGCTAGGTGCAGCTCGAAGATGGCCCGCCGCGCGTCGGCGCCGGGAAGGTCGACGAAGAAGATCTCGTCGAACCGGCCCTTGCGGAGCAACTCAGGTGGTAGTTGAGAGACATCGTTGGCGGTGGCGACCAGGAACACCCCCGGCTCGCGCTCTTGCATCCAACGCAAGAAGGTGCCGAGCAAGCGCTGGCTGACGCCCGAGTCGCTGGTTCCGCCGGAGGCGAATCCCTTCTCAATCTCATCGATCCAGAGCACGGCGGGAGCCAGGGCGTCGATGCTGCGAAGTGCCTCTTGCAGGCGCTGTTCGGTCTCGCCGATGTAGGGGCGGTACAGCCTGGAAGGATCCAGCAGCACCAGGGGCAGCTCCCAGCTCCGGGCGAGCGTTTTGGCGACGAAGGATTTACCGCAGCCGGGAATGCCGGTGAGCAGGATGCCGCGGGCCGCCTCCAGGCCACCGTCAACGTGAGCGGCTCGCCGTACCTTCAGCCATTCCTTGAGCCCATCCAGGCCACCTACTTCGTCGAGGGTGCCGACCTCGGCTTCGACCAGTTCCAGAATGCCGTCGGCGGACAGCATTTCTGCCTTGGCACGACGGACGTTGGCCACGTCATCTCCCGTGAAACTCCCATCGCGAAAGGCCGCCTGTTGGATCAGGTTCTCCGCTTCGCGGAGGCTGACGCCCCGCACCGCAGCGATCAGCCGATCGACGTCTGCTTCATCCATCTGGACCGTGAGCCTTCGCTCGGTGAGATCGTCGAGGGTCCGCTGAATCAGCCGCCGCAGCTCGTCTTCGTTGGGCGGACTCAGGTTCCAGGGCAGAGCCAGCCCCTCGAGCTCGGCGGGCATCTGCCGACTCGGCGCCGTCAGGACGATTGTCTGGCCTTCCCTCGCCGTTTGAGCGAGGTCCTTGACGGCCCGGACGACTGCGGCGTTGGTCAGGTGGGGGTGGATGTCGGCGAAGACGAAGACCGCGTGCTGGTCCAGGTACTTGATCCATTCCAGGGCGCGAGCTGCGTCGCGGGTTCCGTACTGCGCGTCCTTCTCATCTCTGGCCAGGCCCTGGGTGGTCGTCCAAGTCCAAACCGGCAGGTCAAGGTCCCACGCAGCATCGCGAAGCAGGCGCAGCAACCGCTCCTCATCCTGCGCTTCAACGAAGAGCAAGGGGTGGCGGGATCCGAGGAGGACGCGCAAATCAGCTGTGTTGTCCACAAGTTCTTATCGCCGCAACGCGGTCGACTACTTAGCGGTTGTCTCCTGAGCCCCAGTACGCGATTATTCCCGGTGGCCTAGGTGTGTTCCACTCAGGCTGTTGCCGCGCAAATACAAGGAGGAAGCGTGCTGAAAGAATTCAAGGAGTTCGCCTTTGGCGGAAATCTCGTCGATGTAGCCGTCGGTTTGGTGATGGCACTGGCGTTGACCGCCCTGGTGGGAAGCCTCATCGAGCATGTGATCATGCCGATCATTGGCATCATCTTCGGCGAGCCGAGCTTCGACGGTGCGCTGATAGTCACGATCAACGACTCGGAGATCCGGATCGGATCATTCCTGACCGCCGTGGTCACCTTCGCCGCCGTGGCGTTCGCGGTGTTCTTCTTCATCGTTCGCCCATACCGGTCATACAAGGCCCGGGTTGAGGCCGGCACCGAAGAGCCCGTTCCCCCCGCCGAGGACATCGAACTCCTCCGCACCATCGCCCAAAACACAGCGAAGTAGTCATCGGCTCCCGGCCCCCGGCCTCCGGCCCGCCTTCCAGCGGCGCCGGTGGCTGGTGGCTGGCGACTGGCGACTCTCTCGGGAACAATCCCGCGTCAGGATTGTTGCTACCAGCGAGCCAGACTCATGAGGAGATCGAAAGTGCCCCAGGCTGTGTTTAACGGCGTCGTGATTGCTGAGTCGGATGAGACGGTTGTCGTCGAGGGCAATCACTACTTCCCGCCCGCGTCGATCAAGCCGGAGTTCTTCAACGAGACTCCTTCCTACAACACGATCTGTCCCTGGAAGGGCCAGGCCAGTTACTACGACGTTGAGGTGGAGGGGGCGCGTGCCGAGGCTGTGGCCTGGACTTATCGGGACCCCAGTCAGGCGGCGTCAAACATCAAGGATCATGTCGCTTTCTACCCCCGGGTTCAGATCGAGGGTGCGCCCCGGCGCGGGCTCTTCAGTCGGTAGCGACCGCCGCCCGGGCATATTGGACGGCCTGGTCGGTGACCACCGGCACTGCTACCAGCGCCATCAAAGCCAGGGCGGCCCCCGCGACCAGGATGGGGCCGCGTAGCCCGATCTGGGCCGCCACCAGTCCCCCCAATAGAGCACCGATGGGCTCGGCTCCGTAAGCGACCATCTTGCCGGCAGCGGCGACTCGTCCCCTCAGTTCGTCGGGGGTGAGGGCCTGCCGCAGAGAGATGGCGACGACGTTCCACAAAGTTGTGGCGATCCCGAATGCGAAGATCGAAGCTCCCATTACCAGTGCGTTGGACGTGAACCCCATCGTGGTGGCGGCAGCTGCCGCCGTGATGACCGTGACGATGAGGGCACGGGCAGTGCCGAGCACCTCTTCCAACTGGTTGGCAATCAGTCCGCCCAGGAACCCACCAACACCGAGGGCAGCTAATACGATCCCGAATCCCAGGTCGCTGAGGGCAACTTCGTCCTGGGCGAAGAGCACCAGGATCGCCACCATCCCGGAGACGACCAGGTTGTAGCCGCCCGCCATCAGGGCAGTGGCTCGCAACAGGCGGTGATTCCACAGCCACCCGATGCCCTCTCGAATGTCCTGTCGGATCGTTCTGACGGCGGTGGCCCGCGGCGGGGTGTAGGTGCCGCGGATGGTGAACACCAGGACCGTCGCCAGCAGGAAGGTGGCAGCGTCGGCGGCCACCGGCAAGGAAGTTGATACCACGAAGAGGATGGCTCCCAATGGCGGGCCGATGAAGCTGTTGGCCAGCCAGCGAGCGCTCACCAGGCGTCCGTTCGCCTTGCTGAGAGTTGGGGTGTCCACAATGGCGGGCAGGAAGGCCTCAGCGGCCGAATCGAAGATGGTCTCGGCCATCCCCACCAGGAAGCCGACCAGATACAACACGACCAGTGACGGTTCACCGACAGCCAGCGCCACGGCCAGCATGGCGAGAGCCGCAGCTCTCACCAGGTCGGCCCCCATCATTAGGCGCCTCCGGTCCCGTCGGTCAACGATCACTCCCGCCGGGAGGGCAAACAGCAACCAGGGGAGTCGTAGGGAGAAGGCGAGAACCGCGACTGCAATCGGGTCGCGGGTCAGTGAGGCCACGATGAGCGGGAAAGCCGCAAAGACGATGCCATCGCCCAGATTGGAGATAGTCGAGGCGGTCCACAGCCTCGTGAATCGTGAATCCATATGCGGGAACACCCTACGGGCTGGGTGCCTCCCGGCCGTCTCAAACCAGCCTCTCTGTGCTCGGCCATACCGCCTGAGGAGTCGACTCTCAAGAAGGGCGCAGAGAAGGAAGCTCTGCTGGTTGTCCGACTAGCCGGCGAGGTTCTCGATGAAGTAGGTGACCTCTTCGTCGATCGCACGGTCGTCCCAATCGATTGACACGTAGACCGGGTATCCGAGCACCGGGTGGTAGGCAGCCTGGAAGCGGTCGGCCTCTTGCAGAGCTCGATCGATCTCTGCGAACACGCCTTCGACGGTCAAGACCCTGTCTTCGTAGCTGTTAACTCGCGGATCTGGGATGTCGAGGAGATCGACGCCTTCAAACGTGGCGCCGGATACGACGCCTGCCCGCACGGAAACCTCATACGGTCCCGACCACTGCTGGGGGCAGAAGCAGCCGCGTCTGAACGTGTAGTCATAGTCGGCGAGGGCCTGCTGTTGCCATAGCGCCCGCGCCTCGTCCAAATCGTCGTCGCGGTCCGTCAGCACTGCTCCCGGAAATGGAAGATCGCCCTCGGTGACTGTCACGCCGTTGCCGGATCCGCAGGCGGCGGCGGTCATGATGACGGCAGCGAGCAGCAGTTTCCTCATGGCCATTTGACGGTAGCCGGACGCGGCCGGTTCCAATGGCGATTAACCGTCGAGCAGATCCTGGATGGTGGGCCGGAGGATGTCGGGAAGGCTGGAGAGGCCCTCGCTTGCTTCGGCCTTGGCGTCGGCCAGCTGGTTCTTGATCTCATCCAGCTGGGCCTGCAGGCTGTCGACCGCTCCTTCCAGTTGGAGGATCCGTCGCACTCCCTCCAGGTTGATACCCGCCTGGGTCAATGCCTGGATCGCACGCAAGCGCTCCAGGTCCTTCTCGGAGTAGCGGCGGGTGCCGCCCGGCGTGCGGTAGGGACTGAGCAGCCCGCGCCGCTCGTAGATGCGCAGCGTCTGGGGGTGGATGCCGGCTAGTTCGGCTGCCACCGAGATGATGTAGACGGCTTCTTCCCTGCTCATTGGCCGACTCTCAGATGCGACCGGACATCCTCGGATTCCAATTCCTTCAGTTCTTCCAGGACGCGGCGGGTGTCGTCATCCAGTTGGTCGGGCACAGCTACTTCGATGGTGGCCAGCAGGTCGCCCGCTGCCTTGCCGGCGGTCTGGACGCCCTTGCCCTTGATGCGGAATGTCTTGCCACTGTCGCTGCCGGCAGGGATCCGCAGCGTGACCCGGCCGTCAAGAGTTGGGACCGTGACGTCGGCCCCGAGGGCGGCCTCCGTGTAGGTGACCGGGATGGTGATGCGCAGGTCGTTCTTGCGCCGTTTGAAGAGAGGATGGCGGCCCACGTTGACCCGCACGTGCAGGTCACCGGGCGGGCCGCCGTTGCGGCCGGGAGAGCCCTTGCCGGCCACCCGGATGGTCGCTCTGTTCTTGATGCCGGCGGGAATTCGCACCTTGATGGACCGGACTCGCTGCTCGGTGCCGCGCCCACCGCAGGTATGGCAGGGCGTGGAAACCGTCCGACCCGTCCCGTGGCAGACGTCGCAGGTCTGGCTGATGGAGAACATGCCCTGGCCAAGGGCGATGGATCCGCTCCCGTTGCAGCGAGGGCAGGTGGTCATGGCCGTCCCCGGCTCGGCTCCGCTTCCCGAGCAAGTGCGGCACACGCTGGCGCCGTCAACGGCCACGGTGGCCGTGGTGCCGGAGATGGCCTCAGTGAAGGCCAGGTTCACCGTGCTGTACAGGTGTTCTCCCTGGATCGGTCCGGCGCCGCGGGTTCCGCGGCCGAACAGATCTCCCAGGCCGCCCACTCCGCCCAGCAGATCTCCCAGGTCTTCAACCTGGAAGCCACCGCCGAAGCCGCCCGGGCCGGGTCCGAAGCCACCCCCCGACGCGTACAGCTCCTTGGCCTCGTCGTATTGCTTGCGGGTCTCTTTGTCCGACAGCACCGAATAGGCGTGAGAAACCTCTTTGAACTTGTCCTCGGCCTCGGTACTGCCCGGGTTCGCGTCGGGATGGTATTGCTGAGCGAGTTGGCGGTAGGCCTTCTTGATCTCACCGGCCGAGGCGGTCTTCGGCACGCCGAGCACGGCGTAGAAGTCCTTCTCGAACCACTCCCTATCCATCGTCGCCTTCCTCGTCTGCCGTGATGGGATCATCGCCGACTGCCACCAGAGCCGCCCTGATCACCCGCCCGTGCAATGTGTAGCCACGCCGCATCTCACCGACCACAACGGGATGCTCGGGGTCGCCCTCCATCGTGACGGCCTCGTGCACGTTGGGATCGAATTGCTCGCCGATGGTCGGGATCACTCCCAGCCCTTCGTTGGCAAGGGCATCCAACAGCTGCTGATGGGTTGAGTTGACACCGCCGAGCAGCTTTGCCTCACTGTCACTCACGGCCTCATGCGCCACTGCCAGGTCGAAGCTGTCGAGCACCGGCAGCAGGCCCATCACCACGCGCTGGCTGGCTCGCTCGACGTTCTCGGCCATTTCACGCTGAGTTCGCTTGCGGAAGTTGTCGAAGTCGGCGGCCACCCGGCGCAGATCGTCAAGGTACTGCTGGGCTTCGTCGTTCTGGACCGCGTTGGCGCGAAACTCATCGAAGTCGGCGGTGATCTGCTGCAGATCTTCCAGAACCGTTCTTGCATCTGCCTGGCTCACCGCCAGCTTCTCGAGCAGCACGTCGCGGGCCAACTCGGGGTCCTCGGGCAGTGAGAGTGCCAGTTCGGCTCCCTCCTCTTCGGCCACCACGGTGGCCTCGGGCTGGCTGGTCTCCTCTGGCATTACTCGTCTTCGCTGCCGGCCTCGGGCTCGTCGACGATCTCGGCGTCGACGACTTCCTCGTCATCCTCAACCCCGTCGGAGTCGGCCGCGGCGGCGGACTGAGCCTCGGCAGCCGCTGCTTCGTTGATCCGCTGGCCAAAGACCTGGGAGGCGGCGATGACGGCATCGGCCTTCTCTCCCAACTCGCTCGCCTCGGCCTCTTCGTTGCCGAGGACGGCCTTCAACTCGGTGAGCTTCTGATTGATGTCGTCCTTCTCCTCATCGGAGAGCAACTCCTCATGCTCCTGGAGCAGCTTCTCGGTCTGATAGGCCACGTTGTCGGCGTTGTTGCGTGCTTCAACCGCCTCGCGGCGGATGCGGTCCTCCTCGGCGTGAGCCTCGGCGTCGGCGTTCATCCGGTCGATCTCGTCCTGTGAGAGGGCCGTCCCACCGGTGATGGTCATCGCCTGACTCTTGCCGGTGCCGAGATCCTTGGCGTTGACCGACACGATGCCATTGGCATCGATATCGAACGTCACCTCGATCTGGGGGGTGCCGCGCTGTGCGGGTGGTATCCCCGTCAGCTTGAAGCGGCCGAGCGACTTGTTGTACTGAGCCATCTCCCGTTCACCCTGCAGGACGTTGATCTCGACCTCCGGCTGGTTGTCGGCGTCGGTGGTGAATATCTGCGATTTGCGGGTGGGGATGGTGGTGTTGCGCTCGATCATCTTGGTGGACACGCCACCCTTGGTTTCGATGCCCAGAGTCAGGGGCGTCACGTCCAGCAGCAGGATGTCCTTGACGTCACCCTTCAACACACCAGCCTGGAGGGCGGCACCGGAGGCGACTACCTCATCGGGGTTGACTCCCTTGTGAGGCTCCTTGCCGGTCAGCTCGCTGACCAGCTCCTGAATCGCCGGCATGCGGATGGAGCCGCCCACCATGATGACGTGGTCGAGGTCGCCCACCTTCATGTTGGCGTCCTTGATGGCCTGATGGAAAGGCGCCTTGGTGCGCTCAACCAGGTCCTCGGTCATCTTCTGAAATTCGGAGCGAGTCAGGTTCTTCTGCAGGTGCAGAGGGCCCGCATCCGAGGCTGTGATGAACGGCAAGTTGATTTCGGTGGCCTGGGCGCTCGACAGCTCGATCTTGGCCTTCTCGGCGGCTTCTTTCAGGCGCTGCAGCGCCATCGGATCTGCGCCGAGGTCGATTCCGTTGTCGTTCTTGAACTCGGTGACCATCCAATCGATGACGGCCTGATCCCAGTCGTCACCGCCCAACTCGGTGTCGCCTGAGGTCGACTTGACCTCAAACACGCCTTCGCCGATCTCGAGCACCGACACGTCGAACGTGCCTCCACCGAGGTCGTAGACGAGGATGGTCTGGTCGTGCTCCTCCTTGTCCAATCCGTAGGCGAGAGCAGCCGCGGTCGGCTCGTTGATGATGCGGAGCACCTCGAGCCCGGCGATGGTGCCGGCTTCCTTGGTGGCCTGGCGCTGGGCATCGCCGAAGTAGGCCGGAACCGTGATCACAGCTTCCGTGACGGGCTGGCCGAGGAAGGCCTCGGCGTCCCGCTTCAGCTTCTGAAGGATGCGGGCTGAGATCTCCTGTGAGGTGTAGTCCTTGTCGTCGATCTTGATGCTCCAGTCGCGTCCCATGTGGCGCTTGACGGAGCGAATGGTGCGGTCCGGGTTGGTGATTGCCTGGCGCTTGGCGACTTCGCCAACCAGCACCTCGCCGCTTTTCGAGAACGCCACCACCGATGGGGTGGTGCGATGCCCCTCAGCATTGGCGATCACGGTTGCCTCACCACCATCCATGGTGGCAATGACGCTATTGGTCGTTCCCAGGTCGATTCCTACTGCACGGGCCATTTCCGATGTCTCCTCTAAGTCTTAAGTGGCTTCAAGGAGTATAACCTGAGTCGGGTATTGTTAAATTCCCTGGTTCTTCAAGCACTGTCGAACACGTCCTCGATCGTCCGGTCTGCAACCTCGTTGTGATCATTTGACGAGGCCGGCGGTCTGACCCGAGTCTCCGAGAACTACCAGTGGGGTTGGCGTTTCAAGGCCGGCATATCGATTGCCGTCAAATCTCTCAACTCGGGTCGGTAATGTCGTCTCGTGGCTACCACCATTCGACATCCGTCGGCCGGCGACCTGACAGGTTGGCAGTCGCTTTGGGAGGCTTACCTGGTCTTTTACGAGGCCGACCTTCCCGTTGAACAGACGGCGGTGCTGTGGCAGCGCATCCTGGATGTGGATCACCCGATCTCCTGCCGACTCGCCGAAGTGGATGGGCAACTCGTCGGATTAGTCCACTTCTTTCCTCATCCTGACACGTGGCGTGATAGGCCGACCTGCTACCTCCAGGACCTCTACGTGGACGAGAGCTTCAGAGGGGAGGGGGTCGGCGCACGCCTCATCGGATCAGTCGTCGAACAAGCGAAACAAGAGAGATGGTCTGGTGTCTACTGGCTGACCGCCGGGGACAACCAGCAAGCACGGATCCTGTACGACAAACTCACAGGGGGACCCAACGGGTTCATCACCTATGAGCTCGACACCGACGACTAACTCGTTCGCAGCTTGGGCTACTGATCGCTGGCCCCACCGACCCGAGCTGCTTGCCTAGGTAATCTCTTCGAATCTCGCCTGGAAGAACCGCAGCTCGTGTTGTTGGCTCTTCGGCTGTCGCCTCATCGCGGTGTCGGCGGGGCCCCGGCCCCACCGACCCGAGCTGCTCCTACTCGACTTCTTCGAATCTTGCCTGGAAGAACCGCAGCTCGGTTGGCTCGTAGGTGAATTTGAGTCCTCGGACCTTCTCCCGCTCCTCGTACACCCGCCCGATCGACTCGATCGTGACGTCCATATGGGACTGGGTGTAAACCCGGCGGGGAATCGCCAGGCGCGTTAGCTCCAGCTTCGGATGGTGGTTCTCGCCGGTGGCCTTGTCACGGCCGGCCGAGACGATGCCTCGTTCCATGCCTCTCACCCCGGCGTCCAGATAGATGGCGGCGGTGAGGGCAGCGGCAGGGAAGTGCTCCTGGGGCAGATGCTCGAGGATCGCGCGGGCATCGAGGAACACGGCATGCCCACCGACCGGGCGCACGATGGGAACCCCGCGTTTGATGAGGCCGTCGCCCAGGTATTCGACCTGACCAACCCGGGAGCGGACGTGGTCGTCGGAGGCAGCCATCTCTTCGATGCCACGGGCCAGGGCTTCCATGTCTCGGCCCGACATTCCTCCGTAGGTGTGGAGGCCTTCGAAGGCGACCAGCAGGGAACGCGCCTTGCGAGCCAGTTCCTGATCGCGGAGCAGCAGGAGCCCGCCGATGTTGACCAGGTTGTCCTTCTTGGAGGAGATTGTGGCGCCGTCGGAGTACGAGCAGATTTCGCGCAGGATGTCGTGGATGGAAGTTCCCTGATATCCGTGCTCGCGCTGCTGGATGAAGTAGGCGTTCTCGAGCGCACGGGTGGCGTCAAGCATGACCAGGATTCCTCGCGCCGAGCAGTACTCGTACACATCCCGCAAGTTGGCCATTGAGGCCGGCTGACCGCCAGCCATGTTCACGTTCGTCTCGAAGGACACATACGGAACCCGCTCAGCTCCGTATTCGTCCACCACTGCCTTGAGCTTCTCAAGGTCGATGTTGCCTTTGAAGGGGTGGAGACTCTCGGGTTGGTGCGCGTCGTCGACGATGACGTCGTGGAAGTGACCACCAGCGTGCTCCTGGTGGAATCGGGTTGTCGTGAAGTACATGTTGCCGGGCACCGCGTCACCCGGCTTGATCAGAATCTGGCTCAGAATGTGCTCGGCGCCGCGCCCCTGGTGGGTGGGGACCACTTCCTCGTAGCCGTAGACCTCGTGGACTGCCTCGACCAGGTGATAGAACGATCGCGATCCGGCATAGGCCTCGTCGCCCAGCATGATCCCGGCCCACTGATGATCGGACATTGCTGAGGTTCCTGAGTCGGTCAACAGGTCGATGTAAACGTCATCCGATCGCAGCAGGAAGCTGTTGTATCCGGCATTCCGTATGGCCGCTTCCCGTTCCTCCCGGGTGGTCATCCGGAGCGGTTCGATCATCTTGATCTTCCAGGGCTCAGCCCAGCTGTCATGGCTCATTGCACGACTCCTTCACCTAGCAATCCTGAGCCGAGGGTACGAGACGCGCCGCCGTCCCAACCAGGGCCGTTCGGCCATTGCCCATAACCGGTTGCCCGTAACCGTTGGTAGGTCAGTCCCCCAGCGAGCGAAGCGAGTGTTGCGCTAGGTACCGCTGAAGCGAAGGTGGGTTGGGTGTGGGGGGTCGACATTGGTAGGTCAGTCCCCCAGCGAGCGGAGCGAGTGTTGGGGGAGGGGTAGGGGGTCTCGACACTGGTAGGTCAGTCCCCCAGCGAGCGGAGCGAGTGTTGGGGGAAGGTACCGCTGACCCGAAGGGTCAGGGGTAGGGGGTAACCTTCGAAAATGCCCTTCGACTACGACGTTGCCGTCATCGGGAGCGGCTTCGGAGGGAGTGTGGCGGCGCTCCGATTGACCGAGAAGGGCTATCGAGTCGGTGTGATGGAGGCCGGCCGCCGCTACACCGATGACACGCTCCCCAAGTCGAGCTGGGACCTGGGCCGGTTCTTCTGGTTTCCCAAGCTCGGTCTGCGCGGCATCCAGCGCCTCTCACTGCTGCGCGATGTGCTCATCCTCTCCGGGGCTGGAGTCGGCGGCGGCTCCCTGGTGTGGGCCAACGTTTGCTACGAGCCACTTGACGACGCCTTTGACGACCCACAGTGGAGCCACATCACCGATTGGAAGAAGGAGTTGGCTCCCTTCTACGACCAGGCCCGGCGCATGCTGGGAGTTGAACAGGTTCCCTTTGAGACCAACGCCGACCAGGTGATGCGCGCCGTCGGACGTGACCTGGGCGTTGAGCACACTTTCCACCTGAACGATGTCGCGGTTCACTTCGGCCCACCGGGCGAGGAGGTGCCGGATCCGTACTTCGGAGGCGAGGGCCCGGCCCGGGCCGGTTGTCACCATTGCGGCGGCTGCATGGTTGGCTGCCGATACAACGCCAAGAACCGCCTGGACAAGAATTACTTGTATCTGGCGGAGAAGAACGGGGCGGTCATTCACGCCGATCACATGGTGATCGATGTCGAGCCCCTCGCGGATGGCGGCTACCGGATCCGTACCCGCAACCCGGCGGCCTGGCTCACCCGACCTACCCGGTCGTACACGGCAAATCAGGTCGTCTTCGCCGCGGGAGCCCTCGGGACCACCCGGCTCCTGATGCAGTTGCGAGACGAGGGCCGGCTTCCCAATCTTTCCCCCTGCCTCGGGTATCAGGTACGGACGAATTCGGAGGCCGTTGTGGGGGCCAGTGCTCCCTCCACCGATATTGACTACTCACACGGGGTCGCGATCACCTCCTCCATCCACCCCGATCCTGACACGACAATCGAGCCCGTCCGATACCCGGCCGGCAGCAACTCGATGGGTCTGCTGTCGACGATCCTCGTGGATGGTGGCGGCCGCGTTCCCCGTTGGATGCGTTTCCTGGCGGCAGCCGTTCGCCATCCCGTCACATTCATTCGTTCGCTGTCGGTGCGACACTGGTCGGAGCGGACCGTGATCCTGCTGGTGATGCAGAGTATCGACAACAGCCTGCGCTTGTTGCGTAAGAAGTCGTGGTTCGGCACCCGGATCACCTCGGCTCATGACACCGGCAAGCCCAACCCCCGCTTCTTGCCGGTCGCCAACCAATCGGCCAGGGCGGCCGGGGATCATATGGGCGGCTTCGGAGGCAGTTCCCTCAACGAGGTGCTGCTGAATATCCCGATCACCGCCCACATCCTTGGCGGCGCCTGCGTAGCCGACTCAGCCGAGTCGGGCGTCATCGATCCCTACCATCGGGTCTTCGGGCACCCCGGCCTACACGTCGTCGACGGGGCCGCTGTTGCCGCCAACCTCGGGGTCAACCCGTCCCTAACCATTACGGCAATGGCCGAGCGAGCAATGGCGATGTGGCCCAATCGGGGGGAAAACGATCCCCGCCCAGCCCCGGGTGATGAGTACAGAACTCTTGATCCGATCCGCCCGGTATCGGCAGCGGTTCCCAAGGGTGCCGCGGCCGAACTGCGGTTTGTCTAGGCAACTGACGACGACGGGCGGTGTAACGTCGCAAGGAGTCGAAAAGGAGGGGTCGCTGCAAGCCGGCCTGGCTGCCGAAGTCATGCTGATCGTGACCGAGGCCGATACCGCGATTGCGATGGGATCGGGAGACGTCCCGGTTCTGGCGACGCCTCGCGTGGTGGCGCTGTGTGAGGAGGCGACCGTGGCTGCGGTGGCGGGCCAACTTCCTGAAGGGGCGACGACCGTCGGGACCCGGGTTGAGATCGATCACTTGAAGCCGAGCACGCTGGGAGAGACGGTGGTTGCCCACGCCACCCTCGTCGATATCGATGCCCGCCGCCTCCAGTTCACGGTCACCGTCGCCGACCCCGACGGCACAGCGGTGGCGGTGGCGAGGGTGTGGCGGGTGGTCGTCGAGCGGGATCGCTTCCTCAACCGGTAAATTGGGCTCATGGCGGGCATTCACGGCGGACAGATCATTGCAAGGGCCCTCAAAGCAGAGGGTGTTGACGCCGTCTTCGCCCTCACCGGCGGCCACATCCTCCCGATCCTGGACGGGTGCGTTCAGGAGGACATTCGGGTGGTCGACGTCCGTCATGAGCAAACCGCCGCCCATGCCGCCGCCGCCTACACCCGCCTAACCGGTCGGCTGGGGGTGGCGGCCGTCACCGCCGGTCCCGGCGTCACTAACTCGATCACGTCCCTGGCCGTCGCCCAATCCTCGGGAACCCCAATGCTGTTGCTGGGCGGCAGGCACTTCATCCGACAGGAGCAGAAGGGCGGACTGCAGGAGATGGATCACCCCGGACTGGTGGGGCCGGTCACCCGCTGGGCAGCCACCGCCTGGGAGACTGGCCGCCTGGCCGATTACATCGCCACCGCGGCCCGCCACGCCTTCGCCGGCCGGGGTGGGCCGGTCTTCATCGATATCCCGCTCGATGTGCAGGCCGACATGGTCGGCGAGGACTCGATTGAGTGGCCTCAGGATTACCGGCCCGGGCGAGGCATAGGAGCAGAGGACGAGGTAGTGGAGCGGACTGCCGAACTCCTCCTGAAATCAGAGCGACCCATGGTGTTCGCGGGCGGCGGCCTTCGGCCACAAGCAGCCGGCGGCATGTTGCCCTTCGCGGAGGCACTCGGAGCAATGGTGTATCTGAGCGGCGCCGCTCGCGGTTCGCTTCCGCACGGGCACGAGTTGCTGGGAAACCGGTCCCGCAGCGAGGCCTTCCGGGAGGCCGACCTGGTGCTGGCGCTTGGCGTCGATTGGGATTTTCGGACCGGGTACGGAGCCAAGATCAACCCGGCCGCCACAGTGGTCCAGGTCGACGCCGAAGCCACCAAGATTGGCTGGAACCGCCCTGCCCACGTCGCTGTCGTAGCCGATCCCGGCCGCTTCCTGGACTTACTGGGAGTCCACAAGGCGACCTACGGCCGCAGCCGGGTGGCGGGGTGGACCAACCAGCTTCAGTCGAGCGAAGCCGAGAAACTGGCAGGAGCCAATGCGCTGGCCGATTCGGCAGATGCCCCGGTGCACCCCGAACGTTTCGGGCGGGAGGTGGCTGCGTTCTTCGGGCCTGATGCCATCGTCGCCGTTGACGGGGGCGACATAGTTTCGACCACGGCCCGCTGGCTGCAGGTGTCCCACCCCGGTCACGTCCTCG
>JBPCTX010000150.1:0-20217 GCA_051011455.1 Acidimicrobiia bacterium
CAGCGTGTACTGGGCGGGCCCGCTGTTGTTCTCCAGGTTCACGATCAAATAGCGGATGGAAGGACGGTATACGGCCACGGAGTCGTCGCCATCGCCATCCCAATCGCCGGCCACAATCCGGTCGCCGGGAAGACCGAAGAAGAATTGACTGTCGGCCGGGCCGGCGCTGTTGCTGTCGCGGTAGTAGACGAGGGAGTTGGAAGGGCGATGCATCCCAACGGTGTCGATGCCGTCGCCGTTGAAGTCGCCTGAGAACGGCTGGTCTCCGGGCGCTCCGAAGTCGAACGAGTAATCGGCTACCCCGGTGCCCAGTTCGTTGCGGATGTAGACCTTGCCGTCGCCGGGCCGGAAGATGGCGAACGTGTCGCACCCGTCGCCATCCCAATCCCCGGACAGCGGCACGTCGCCGGGAATCCCGTAGAAGAACTCCGACTCGGCGACGTTCTGCTGGTTGGCGTTGGTCAGATACACAAACCCGTTGGAAGGTCGATACATGGCAGGGGTCCTGGTGCCATCGCAGCTCCAATCGCCCATCAGCGGAGTGTCATCCGGGATTCCGAAGAAGAACCGGTCCGGGAAGCCCCCCAGGACGGTGGGGCGGTGGAAGCGGGACCCGGCATCGACGAAGGCGGCGACGTCGCGGCCTTCGGCGGATCCCTGGGCGGCGAGGAGATGCTCGTATGAGGGAATGGCGACGCCATCGGGTGTAAGCAGCTCGAAGTGGAGGTGGGAGCCGGTCCACTCGGCGTTGCCGGAATCTCCTACCCAGCCGATCAGCTGGCCGGCCTCCACGTGTACGCCGCGCTCCAACCCGGGCATGATGCCCCGGCCGAGGCCGTCATCGGTGCCGGGAGTGTCGTTGTTCAGGTGGATGTACATGCTGGACCACCCGTCGTCGTGCTCGATCTCGAGAGCACAGCAATTGCTGGACACCCATCCGATCGTCCCCGATGCCGCCGCCACCACCGGCACCATCTTGTCGGCCATGATGTCGGTTCCTTCGTGGGTCCGCCCGCCCGAGCGGGGTGCGCCGAACGTGTCGGTGTAATGGTTGTCACCACCCACCGGGAACACCAGCGGGTAGATGTCGTCGACGGCAGGCGGCGGGAGATGGTCGGCGACAGCCGGTTGGGCGGGAGCGGCGAGCACCGCCGCCAGCACGGCGACAGCCGTAACGAGGCGAAGCATGCAAGGCAGACTACGCATAGTGGTTGGACTCGGCCAAAAGCGAAATTCCTCAATGAGGCGTACGGCTCACCCGGATCCGATCGGTAACCTCCACTCATGCCAGCGACGTCTGTCAACGGTCGGGAGCTCCACTACGCCGAACAGGGTGATGGGTCCCTCGCCGTCCTCATTCACGGCTATCCGCTCGACCACACCCTGTGGCTCGATCAACTGGCCGGCCTCTCGGACATCCGGAGGGTGGTTGCACTCGATCTACCCGGATATGGCCTGTCCGAGAGAGTCACCGGCCGGCCTCTGACCATGGAAGAGCTGGCCGAAGATGTGGCCGGGCTGATTGAGGCACTCGAGTACGAGCAGGCCGATGTCGTCGGGCTATCGATGGGCGGATACGTGGCGCTGGCACTGTGGGAGATGTATCCGGCTGCCATCCGGACGCTGGTGCTCGCCAACACCAGGGCGGGCGCCGACTCAGAGGAAGGCAAAGCCGGCCGGGAAGCCCAGGCACAATCGGTGGTAGCCGAAGGCCGGGCCAGCCTGGCCGGCAAGCTGGTCGGGGCACTCTTGGCACCTTCGCATGACCTGACCGCGGCCGCCCGGCTGCGGACCATGGTGGAGGCCACTCCGGTTGAGACGATCGTCGCATCGCTGCGGGGCATGGCCGCCCGTCCCGATCGGAGCGGACTGCTGGGTTCCATCAACGTGCCGACCCTGGTGATGTCGGGAGAGGAAGACGGCTTGATCCCGCCCCTCGACTCTCACGAGATGGCCGCGGCCATCCCCGGCTCAGACTTCCTGGTCGTCCCCGGCGCCGGCCACCTCAGCCCGATCGAGCGACCGGATGCGGTTACGGAAGCCCTGCGCGGTTTCTGGCAATGACTCGGGCCGGCCGTAGTCGGCCAGCCCGCCCTCGACATGCCGGGGGTAGCTGAGCGCCGTCAGGTCGTGGTAGGCGGCGGCGGTCCGGCCTTCTTCAACGTCGACGCGGGCCAGCACCATCCCTCCCAGGACGAACAGAACGGCCAGGCTCGCCACCGCCGGCCTGCTGTTGCCGAAGATGGCGACTGCCGAGGCGAACAGCAGCGGACCGATGACGGCCCCGAAGCGGGCCACGGCGGTGAAGAAACCGAAGAACTCACCGCTTTGCGAGGCGGGAGCGAGGTTGGAGTACAGGCTGCGGCTGAGAGCCTGGCTGCCCCCTTGCACGATGGCCACCGCCCAGGCCAGGAACCAGAACTCGATCACCGTATCCAGGAAGTAGCCCCAGATAGCAATCCCGGTGTACACGACGAGGGTGAGCAGGATCGTTCGCTTGGTGTTCAGCCTGGCGGCCAACCGGTTCATCGATCGGCCGAGGAGGAGCGCTAGAGCAGCCCCGGCTACCACGACTGCCGCCAGCAATCCGAGGATCACTCCCAGATCGGAGGTGCGAACCGGGGGCAGCACCTCCACCCGGCCGATGGCGATCACCGATCCGATCGCCGCCGGATTCGTCTGCGTGGTCGTGACCAGCGACAGAGTATGGGTGCCTTCAGTGTCGGCTTCGAACTCCTCAAGCACCTCGAAGCGAACGGTCGGTCGGTAGGCATCGATGATTACGGGCTCTCCATCTTCGAACAGCGGTGCGCCGTCTATCTGGACTTCCCAGATCCCGTGGTCGGCGCCCTCGGAGTGCTTGAGAGTGATGCGTTGGCCGTTGAAGGGGATGTCGAGCCGGGAGCCCGGCGTTGCGGCAGCCAGATAATCCGACCGGGCACCTGGCGGCAGGGCGTCCTTGCCGATGACTCGCCAATCGCCGGTGCGGGTGAAGGCAGAATCCGTCGAGCTGTAGACGTCTTCTCCCACGAAGCCGCCGACGGTGTTGAAGCCCGGGTCGGGCCGGCCGACCGCGTCCCCGTCGAGCGTCTGGGCGGCGGCAATACCCAGCGCGGGCACCGCCACGATGTTGACCAGCAGGAAGGTGAGGATTCGTCCGCGCTTGGTCGACTCGCGGTCGGTGACGGAACCGAACATGAGCGTGAAGGGAATGCCGACGAACTGCACAAGCACCAGGGCGCCGACCAGCTCGAGGGTGCCGAACCCGAGCTCGGAGCCGTAGACCACAGCCAGTGCGATGACCGTACCGATGCCGTTGTCGTACAGCAGGAATGCGAGCAGGAAACGCGTCAACTGGCGGTAGGAGCGGATGTTGGCAAAAGTCGTCCGCAGCCGCCCGAAACTGGTGCCGACCACCGATTTGCCGCGGGCCAGCTTGGCGGCCGCCGCCGGAGGCTCGGGCAGCCGGCGCAGGATCGGGATGGAGAAGATGGCCCACCAGGCAGCCACCGCCAGAAACGCCACCCGGACTCCGAGGTTGTCCTCGTCGGGAAGGGTGAGTATCAGTGCCACTGCAATGATGAGAAGCAACCCGCCTCCCAGGTATCCCATGGCGTAGCCGCGGGTGGACACCCGGTCCTGGTCTTCCTCGACCGCGGTGTGGGGGAGGAGGCTGTCGTAGAAGACGTTGGCCAGCCCGAAGCCGATCCGCCCGACGATGAACAGGGCGCCTGCCAGCTGCCAATCTCCAGTGCTGACAAAGAAGAGACTGCCGGTGGCGGCCACTCCGATGAGTGTGAAGAAGGCCAGTAGGTACTTCTTGCCCCGCATCACGTCGCTGATCGTTCCGACGATCGGAGCCAGCAGGGCGACCAGCGCCAGACTGATGGCAATGATGATTGCCCAATAGGCGGCTGCAGTTTCGGGGCTCTCCAGGCTGGTGCCGGCCACGTCTACGAAGTAGGTGGGCAAGACCGCCGCCAGCACCACGACGGCAAAGGCCGAGTTGGCCCAGTCGTACAGCGACCAGGCGCGCACGCGTTTGTTGTATTCAGCTCGTGTGAGCCCAGCTGTTCTGCGCCCCATGTGGCCCTTTGTTGTCAGCGCTCCGTGTGTAGCGTACCCGGTCACGCTCCGTGGCCGCCAGCCCGAGATAGCCAGTGTACCCGGCCGGGGTCAGCCCTCAGTCGTGCCGGCGTCGGCTGCCCTTGCCACCCGGCGTCCCTCCTCGACGTCTACCCCCCGCAGCAGCAGTCCGCCGACGATGAAGAAGATCACTATTGCCAGCACCGCCGGCCGGCTGGATCCGAAGATCTGGACCGCCAGGAAGAAGATCAGTGGGCCGACCAGTGCGGAGAACTTCGACATGATGGAGAAGAACCCAAAGAACTCCCCGCTCTGAGAGGTGGGTGACATGCTGGCGTACAGGCTCCGGCTCAGCGCCTGGCTGCCGCCCTGGACCGTCGCCACCATGAAGGCCAGGAACCAGAACTCGATCACCATGTTGAGGACGAAGCCCCACACCGCGATAACGGCGTAGACCACCAGCGACAACAGAATCGTGCGTTTGGTGTCGAGCCGTTCGGATAGCCCGCTCACCCAGTGCTTGCCGGGACCGAACGAGATCAGCAGACCGACCACTTCCACCAGCAGCAACAGCCCGAGGATGAAACCGAGGCTGGAGGTGCGGGTGGGCTCCAGTACCTCGATCTGTCCGATGCCCATCACCGAGCCGCTGTGGTCGCGGTCCAGGTTGCGGAGGTTGAGGAGGATCAACTCGTGCTCGCCGGGGGTGCCGACGTCGATGCGGGCAGTCTCCCCGAATCGCTCGGTGGTGTTGAAGCCGTCGATGGTGAGGCCGTCCTCGCCCGGTGGCTCGCTCTCGTCCGGCGTGAAGCCGTCGATTGAGAAGCCCTCGATGTCGGTCGGCTCCAGCCCGTCCACTAGTACGACGTGGCTTCCTCCGTCTGGCCCGGTGCGGTAGGTGACTTCCACTTCCCGGCCGGTGAAGGTGAAGCGAATCTGGCTGTTGGCCGCCCCGGTAAAGGCATAGTCGTTGCGGGCCCCGGTCCCCAGTTGGTCCCTGGTGCGAAGCTCCCAGGCTCCGGTCGGCGGCAGCACCACGAACGAATCAGGGCCGTACTCGCCTTCGCCGACGAACTCGCCGCTCGTCTCAAAGGGATCCCCTGGTCGGCCGACGGTGTCGGCGTCCAGCACCCGGGCACCGATGATGCCGACCAGCGGGAGGGCAACCAGGTTGAACACGATGAAGGCCAGGAAGGCCTGGCGCCGCTCTTCGGTCCGGTCGGGGATGCGGCCGAAGATGAGGGCGAAGGGGATTCCGACGAACTGGACGAGCAGCAAGGCCAGGATCAGCTCGGTGGCGCCGAAGCCGAGCTCGGCGCCGTAGATGGCGGCAACTCCGATGATCGTCCCGATCCCATCGTTGTAGATGAGGAAGGCAATCAGGAAGCGGAACAGCTGCTTGAACTGTCGGATCTGGGCCAGGGTCTCTTTGAGGCGGCTGAAGCTGGCCGAAAGGACGGTCTCACCTTCCGCCAGCTCCTCGGTGTCCGAGGGGGGTTCGGGGACGCGGCGCATTATCGGGATGGAGAACACGGCCCACCAGACCGCCACCGACAAGAACGCCAGGCGGGCGCCTCCCTCAGGGCCAAGGATGAAGATCATGGCGGCATTGACCGCCAACAGCAGACCCCCGCCCAGATATCCCATGGCATAGCCGCGGGTGGAAACCCGGTCCTGGTCCTCTTCCCGGGCGATGTGGGGGAGCAGTGCGTCATAGAACACGTTGGCGGCTCCGAAGCCGACCCGCCCGACGATGAACAAGATCGAGGCCAGCAGCCAGTCACCCGAGCCGACCAGGACCAACAACCCGGTGGCAACCACCCCGACGCCCACTGAGATCGAGAGGAACCGTTTCTTGCCCCGCCTGATGTCGGAGATGGTGCCGAGGATGGGAGAGATGATGGCGACGATGAAGAGGGCGATGCTGAGCCCCGCCGTCCAGTAGGCAGTGGCCACGGCCGCACTCGGCAGGGAGTCGCCGGCCACCTGGCTGTAATAGATCGGGAGGACGGCGGCGAGGATGGTGGTAGCGAAGGCCGAGTTGGCCCAGTCGTACATCGTCCAGGCGCGGATTCGTCTCTGATACTCGGTTTCGTCAATGCCCTGGTAGGCCGGTTGGTACGACACAGTGAGGGAGAGAGTAGGAGGCCTGGTACGCCCGCTCAACCGATAGCCTCGGGCTCATGAGATGGTGGGCGGCAACCCTGGCAGTAGTGGCGCTGGCTCTGACGGGTTGTCGAGGCGGTGACTCGACCGAGACCACTGCGCTGCCAACGCTTCCTCCCGTCACGACGACAACTTCCGTCGCTCCCTCCTCCACCACCGCGACCACCGCGCTTTCGACCACCACCACATCGACCACGACCACAACGACTCTGCCACCCCTGCAAGGGGTAGATGTGGAGCTGGTGGCAGACGGGTTTGATCAGCCCATCTGGGTGGGACCCGATCCGGGTAACGGCGATCTGCTGGTAGTGGAGCGGCGCGGCCGCATCCGCCGGGTGGACGGCACGGTTCTGTTCGACATCGATCCGCGGGTCGGGTCTGGAAGCAACGAGCAGGGCCTGCTGGGCCTGGCCTTCCATCCAGAAGACCCCGATCTGTTCTACCTCAACTACACCGACACGGGAGGGGACACGGTCGTTGCCGAGTTTCGCCGCGTGAACGGGATGCTGGACCCGAGCACCGAACGCCGGCTGCTCGAGATCGCTCAGCCTGCCACCAACCACAACGGAGGCAACCTGGCGTTCGGGCCCGATGGGATGCTCTACGTCGGGATGGGCGATGGGGGAGCTTCCAACGATCGCTTTGGCAACGGGCAGGACCCGTTCACCCGGCTCGGCTCCATGCTGCGCCTTGACCCCCGGCCGTCGGGTGACCTGCCGTACACCATTCCCGTCGACAACCCGCTGTCGTCTGCAGTCGGAGACCCGCTTGTTTATGCGATCGGCCTCCGCAATCCGTGGCGCTTCGCCTTCGATGGCGACCTCCTGTACATCGGCGATGTCGGCCAGGGGCGGTGGGAGGAAGTGAGCGTTGTGACCGCGGCCCCCGGCTTCGCTGACAACTTCGGGTGGCCGGTACTGGAGGGAACCCACTGCTTCACCGCTGCCGATTGTGACCGCTCCGCCGGGATCGGGGCCGACGGGTTCCTGGTGGACATGATCGAGCCGGTGGTGGAGTACCCCCACTCCGAGGGTTGCTCGGTGACCGGGGGAGTCGTGATGCACGACCCCGCCATTCCCGAACTGGATGGGTTCTACGTGTTCGGCGACTATTGCAACGGCTTCGTGCGGGGATTCTTCGCCGGGCAGCCCGGCAGCGAAGCCGAGTTGATCACCGGTCTCAGTTCGATCAGCAGCTTCGGTGTGGACGTAGGTGGAGAGGTGCTGGTCGTTTCTCTGAACGGTCCCATCTGGCGAATAGTCCCACTGCGGTAAGACCAGAATGGGACCCATGGCCAGGCCACAAGTTGTTATCACACGTCGCCCACCCGGCTCAGCAGTAGAGGCGATCGGGAGCGAGGCAGGAGTTTGGCTGTGGGAGGAGGACCGGCCGATTCCCACCGACCAGCTGCATCAAGCGGTCGGCAACGCCCGGGGTTTGTACTGCATGCTCACCGATGCCGTCGACCAAGCCCTGCTCGAGGCCGGGCCTGAGCTGACAGTGGTGAGCACAATGTCGGTCGGGGTCGACAACATCGACCTTGGCGCCTGCACCGAGCGAGGCATCCCGGTCGGTCACACCCCCGACGTCCTAACCGAAACGACCGCCGACACTGCCTTCGCGCTGATGATGGCGGCTGCCCGCCGCCTGGGAGAAGGCCGGGACTTCGTGCGGGCGGGTTCCTGGAAGCGGTGGGAGCCCGACCTGCTGCTCGGTCACGACCTGCATGGTTCGACGCTTGGCATCATCGGGCTTGGCCGGGTGGGCCGGGCCATCGCCCGGCGAGCGGCCGGGTTCAGCATGAGGGTGATATATCACGGCCGCGACCGATTGCCGGCGGTCGAGGCTGAGCTGGGGGTGGTCCACCGGTCTTTCGAGGCTCTGCTGGCCGAGAGTGATCATGTCGTTGTGGCGACGCCGCTCACTCCTGGGACGGCCCATCTGATCGACTCCCGGGCCCTGACACGGATGAAGGCAACCGCCACACTCGTCAACATCTCGCGAGGCGGCACCGTCGACTCTGATGCTCTGGCCGCGGCTCTCGAGTCGGGCGTGATCGCCGCAGCCGGCCTGGACGTCACCGACCCTGAACCGATCCCGGCGGATCATCCGCTGGTAGGCCTGCCCAACTGCTTCATCATTCCTCATCTGGGCAGCTCGAGCCGGCGCACCCGGGAAGCGATGGCCGACCTGGCCGCCGCCAACCTGCTGGCCGGATTGCGCCAGGAGCCCATGCCGGCTTGCGCCAACCCGGAGGTGTATGGGTAGATGGGCGAGCCCTACTACCGGAAGGATCTGGCCCTCGTCCATCATCTCGGGTTCGGGTCGCACGCCGACAAGTGCGCTCCCGGCATTCTGCGACTACTAGAACCCGTACTCGACCACAGCGGGCTGGTCCTGGAGCTGGGGTGCGGCAGCGGGCTGCTCACCAGGCATCTGGTTGAGGCCGGGCACCGGGTGATCGCTACCGATGCTTCCCCCGCCATGTTGGAGCTGGCGGCCGCCCATACCGGGGGCGCCGAGCGCTACCAGCGCCTGGTGCTGCCAGACGATCCGTTGCCGGCCGCCGATGCTGTCGTCGCAGTCGGCCACCCCCTCAACTATCTGGACGACGCCGCCGCCATCGAGCGTGCCCTGGTGGCGGCGGCGACAGCCCTCAGCCCGGGAGGAATCCTGGCGATCGATCTGTGCGATCTGGAGTATGGGAGCATGCGAGGAGATCCGCCCGCCTCCGGCACAGTCGGCGACGACTGGGCGATTATCACCGAGTTCTCACGCCCGGCACCCGAGCGTTTCGATCGCTCGATCACGACCTTCGTCCGCGCCTCCGACGGCAGCTGGCAGCGTGATGATGAACTGCATCGCAACGTGCTGGTCGACACCTCCACGATTCCGGGCCTGTTGGCCCGGCACGGCATTCACGCCGAGATCGGGCAATCATTCGGCGACGACCAGCTTCCGGCCGGCTTGATGACCGTGATCGGCCGCCGCATTCCGTAGGGTCGTCGGTATGTACGGGGCATACGAACGCTCGGCTGAGGTTTATGACCTCGTCTACTCGCAGATGCTGGACTACGAGGCCAACGCTGCCCGCCTCTGCGAGCTGGTAGAAGAGCGGGTCGATGGCGCCGAGACGCTGCTGGAGGTGGCCTGCGGGACCGGCGCCTACCTGGAACCACTCAGCCGGAGCTACCTCGTGACCGGGGTCGACCTCTCTCCTCTCATGCTGGAGCAGGCCCGCCGCCGCCTCCCGGGCGCCCAACTGGTGGAAGCCGACATGACGAGCCTGGATCTGGGCAGGACTTTCGACGTGGTGGTCTGCCTCTTCTCCTCGATCGCCTATGTGCAAACTCTCGAGGGCCTCCGGAGCACCATTGCCGGATTCGCCCGTCATCTGGCTCCAGGAGGCCTGGTCATCCTCGAGCCATGGTTCCCACCCGAGCAGTGGAATGACGGTTACGTGGGCGCGATCAGCGCCCGCAACGACGAAATGGCCGTCGGCCGGGTCACCACCTCTCGCCGGCACGGCCACCTGGTCACGATGACGTTCGCGTTCACGGTGGCCCGCCCCGGTGGCGAGGTGGAGAGTTTTGTCGAGGAGCACGCCACCGGCCAGTTCACCATCGAGGAGCATCTGGAAGCATTCGCGGCCGCCGGCTTGGTGGTTGATCACGATCCCGACGGCTTGATGGGGCGCGGCCTCTACCTGGCCTCCTGGCCGCCCGGCTGAGCAACCCTGGGATGGAATAGGGGACTTCACCCATTGCCGATTCGGGCCGCTGAGCGCATTCTTTGGGTATGAGACAAATTGCCTTCCGCCACCGGGCCGCTCGGGCCCTGTGCCGGCTGAATTGAGGAGGCCGCCATGTTCTTTGGACTCATCAGCTCATTGATTCCCCTCGCCGTGCTCGGCGCCATCGTGTATGCGATAGTCAAGAGCGTGTCGGGGCGCCGTGACCAGGGTGGTGCGGACAGCGCTCCCGGATCGGTACGCCGGCTGTTCTTGTTCGGGTCTCTGTACGTGGCCGTCCACTTCGCCGCCTGGGGTCTGTCCGGGCTCCTTTCCGAGCTGGCGATCAGCGATGGCCAGATCGCCGAGCCGCTCGCCATGTCGCTTGTCTCGGTTCCCGTGGTGGTCTTGCTGGGCCGGTGGGCC
The DNA here is from genome assembly GCA_051011455.1 of Acidimicrobiia bacterium. Classification (GTDB taxonomy): domain Bacteria; phylum Actinomycetota; class Acidimicrobiia; order Spongiisociales; family SHLN01; genus SHLN01. The sequence continues at coordinate 10,409 of JBPCTX010000150.1, forward strand.
TGGCACACGATGGCCGACAGGCCTGAGCGGGGCCTGGCTCTGACGGCGTATGTCAACGCCATGCTTTCGACAGCGCTGGTCGTGCTGCTGGTTACTTCTTACCGGGTGGCGACCTGGCTGTTCACCGATGCCGGTTATGCCCCGTTCGCCCTGGCCGCCCTGGCTATCTGGGCGGTGGTGTGGATGATCCATTGGGCGGCCTGGAAGCATTATGAGAGCGAGATTTCCAACCTGCACATCTTCTTCGGGTCGACCGCCGGCCTGGGCATGGCTGCGATTAGTGGTGCCATCGGGTTGACGTATCTCTTGCAGTGGCTGCTCGATGCCGGCACCTCGTTGGACATCACTTCCTACGGGCGAGACGATTTCCTTCAACCCCTGATTGCGCTGACGATCGGCGCCGTGGCGTTCGGCTGGTACTGGCTGGGGAACGGCCTGCCAGCCCGCCGGGATCCGCTCTGGCACGGCTACGTCGTCCTGGTAGGCGTGCTGGGTGGCTTGATCTCCGCCGTGTCCGGAGCGGGCATCGCCGCCTTCGGAATACTCCAATGGTTGTGGGGCGATCCTGACTCCTCATCGGCCGTCCGCCACTTCGAGGATTTCTCGCCTGCGGTCGCCGTCCTGGTAATCGGCGGCCTGGTGTGGGCATACCACCGTCTGGTGGTGTTGGCCGATTCGTCCCCAGTCCGTACCGAGGTCAACCGGGTCTACGACTATGTGGTGGCCGCGGTGGGATTGGTTACGGCCGTCGTTGGCTCGGTGCTGCTGCTGGTGGCGGTGCAGGAGGCGTTGTTCCCTCCCACCGGGGGCGGTCGCTTCGACTCCTCCATCAACACCTTCCTGGGGGCGGCGACTTCCCTGCTGGTCGGAATCCCGCTGTGGGCCAGGGCGTGGGGACGGGCCGGCCGGAATGCCAGGCTCGAACCACAGCATGAAGCCTCATCTCCCAGTCGTCGTATCTACTTGTTCGGTGTGGTGGGTGTGGCTGGCATCGTTGCCTTCGGCTCACTGATGACCTTGCTGATTGCGGTCTTCAACGCCCTCTTCGAGGAGGACCGGGGCCCGTTGCGCGACGAGGTTCAGGTCTCGGTGGCTCTTCTTCTCACCGTCGGCGTGGTTGCCGGCTATCACTTCGTGAAGATGCGGGCCGAGGGAGGCCTGGTGCAGGCTCCGGCTCCCATCAAAGACGTGACGCTGGTGACCGGGGATGTTGCTATCGCCTCCATCGTGCACGACCTGACCGGCGCGAGAGTGAGGGTCATGCACCGCCTTGACTCGAACGGAGGCCTGCTCGATCCGGCCGCAGTTGCTGCCGCTGTCGAAGCCGACGACCACGAGCACTTGCTGGTGTTGACCGGTCCCCGCGGAAGCGTCGAGGTGATTCCCTACGAGAGTTAGGGAACATGCACGGCCGGCGTCTGGTTGAATGATCCGCTGAAACGGACCTCAAGGAGAATCCAGTTGGCTACCAGTCACTATTGCCGGGGCAAATGGCGGTCCGGGCCGGTGTCGTCTTGTTCCCACCACGCCAAGCTCGCCAAGAAGCAGACCAACGTTTACAAGGGCGTCGGCGACCCCGGGGGGCGTTCCGGCGGCAAGGGGGGCAAGGGGGGCAAGTCGGGCGACTCCGGCAGCGGGTCGGGAAGCTCTTCCTCTTCGCCGTCGAAACCCGCCGGCTCATCCGACTCCAAATCGTCCAGCGATTGAGTCAGGAAGCCTCGACCAGACCCTTGCGATAGTCCTCCGGGACCGCGTCGGCTCCCTCCCACACCACCCGGCGGAAGTAGTCCGGGTCGGTGTTGCCCTCAGAGTTGATGAGCAGCACCTGTGAATCCGGTCCGAGACCCAGGTGCTCCTTCAAGTCGCTGAACTCGGGGTTCTCGGCGATGAACATGAGGGCCCCTAGCGTCACCGCCCCCGACTCGCCGGAGATGATGAATGGGTCATCGGCCAGCGGCACCCCATAGACCCGCATGCCCTTGGCCGCTACGTAGTCGGGGCTGGAGACGAAGACGTCGGTGGTGTCCCACAGCACCGACCATGCGATCGGGCTGGGCTCTCCGCAGGCCAGGCCGGCCATGATCGTGTACAGGTCGCCCTCCGCGTCGTGGGGTGCGCCGTCGCCGATCTGGGCCGAGCGAAACAAGCAGTCGGCGGTGGCCGGCTCCACCACCACATTGGTGGGGCGGTCGGCTCCAAAGCGGCTTGCATAGAACCCGGTGACGGCGGCCGCCAACGCGCCGACTCCGGCCTGTACGAGCACGTGGGTGGGCTTAACGATGCCCTGGCCGACCAGCGCCTCCTGGGTCTCCGACAGCATCGTCGTGTAGCCCTGCATGACCCAGCGGGGGACATCCTGGTAGCCCTCCCAGGATGTGTCGGATATGACTTGCCATCCATTGGCCGCCGCCTCGGCATCGGCCAGTCTGACCGCGTCGTCGTAGGTGCCGTCGACGATGTGGACGGCGGCACCGTAGCTCTCGATGGCCCGGATGCGCGCTACTGAGGTGTCTTTGTGCACGTAGATGACTGCCCGGCATTTGAGCTGCTGGGCGGCCCAGGCGACTCCCCGGCCGTGGTTGCCGTCGGTGGCGGTGGCGAAAGTGATGTCGCCCAGGCGGGCTCTGGTCTCTTCGGACGTCAGTTCGGCGAAGGTGAGATCCTGATCTTCCATCCCCAACTGTTGCTTGATGAAGCGGTAGATGGCGAAAGAGCCTCCCAGGACCTTGAACGAGTTGAGGCTGAGGCGGACCGACTCGTCCTTGACCCAGATGCCGCCGACTCCCAGCATGTCGGCCAACCGTCGCAGGCTGCGCAGCGGGCTGCTCTGGTATCCGGGAATCTGACGGTGGAAGGTCCGGGTTTGCTCGAAGATGCCGGCCGGGAAGTTATCGGCGACGGCCTGGCTCTCGGGAATGGAACGGGCGCGGGGATTGGGAATCCACTGAATGGGGGGTGTATTGGTCATCCGGGGACTGTATCGCGACGACCGCCGGTCAGATTCCAGTGCGCTCGGGGAGTAGGTAGTCGAGTACGTCGGCGGCCCGGTATGTGTCGGCGCCGGGGCGTAGGAAACGAGCGACGTGGGCTACGTCATCGCCGGATGTCACCAGGGGCGGCTCGACGTACCCCTCACGCTGGGTCTGGCCGAGGCCGACGTTGGTCATTAGCGCATTGCACAAGCACTTGCGCCCGACGGTCTCCTCGGGGGCTCCACCCTTCTCGAGGTAGTCGTCGACCGGCTCGGAGGGGCAACGCCAGCCGACAGATCCGTCTTCGCGCTCGTAGGCGTCCCGCAGATAGCCGAGGTCGCAGGTGCGGGGACGTTCGGCGTACATCTCGTCGGTGGAGATCGTGTCCTCCATCTGGACGACCTTGAATGGGAAGCCGGTTGGCGAGGCGACGGGATCGGTGAAGACCCTGGCCTGGCCGGCGGTGCTCATGGCCAGGACCTCCTTTTTGATCTTGTCGTCGAATCCCGACTCTTCGCAGTAGGCGAAGGCCGTTCCCACCTGGATGCCGGCCGCTCCCAGTTCCAATGCTTCCTTGAGTCGTTCCGGCTCGGCCCACGATCCGGCCAGCCAGAAAGGGAGGCCCAGTTCGTTGATTACTTCCAGGTCCGGGACGTCCCGGGCGCCGTAGAGCGGCTCTCCTTCTCCGGTCAGCTGGAGCTTTCCCCGCGGCGGCGCATTGTGGCCGCCGGCGGTAGGAGCCTCGATGATGAAACCGTCGACCCGGGCGTCGACTTTCTTGGCAAACATCGTGGCCAGAATGTGTGAGGACACGATGGCCAGGAAGGCCGGGCGCTTCACGGGCGGCAGTGCGCCCTCGGCGAACTCGGCAGGGTCGAAACGGTTGAACCGGTCCTCGCCCCCCTTGACGTCGATTCTCAGCTCGACATCGCGACCTTCAGCCAGCCGGTCGAGTATGCCCGGGATAGCGCGCGGAATGCCGGCGCCCATCAACACGTAATCGACGCCGCCCAGCATCGCTCCGTAGAGCGACGGCAGCGTAGGAATCTGCAGCTTCTCCAGGTAGTTGATGCCCACCGCGTTTCCGTGCCCCTCCTTGGCCAGGTAGACCTCGGCAAAGTTCGACGCCATCAACAATTCCCGCAGATGCCGGGATAGTTTCAGCGTCGGCATCGGCTTGGTCTTGAGGCGGACTCCCTCGGGGGTTCCGCCTTCGACGTAGTAGCGATCGATCAATCTGCCAGCCACACCCGGGATAGGAAACGCCTCCAGGGCCCGCCGCATATGACCACCAGGGTCACCGCGCTGGAGACGCCGCGCCGCGACGGCGTCGAGGGCAGTTCCCGAGACGACGCCCAGATGGCCTTCTGAGGAGACCGCCCTGGCCAACTCCCAGCCGGACACGGCGACGCCCATCCCGCCCTGGATTACTACCGGGTAATGGTTAGACACCGGGCAATCGTAGGCGGTGCGGCCGGTTGTGCCTACGTTGTCCACTCCGAGGGCGTTGACGGTTCGTGTCGTGACCCCGCTGTACCATCGCCGCAATGGCCCGTCTCTACGTCGAAGAATGGTCGCCCGAGTACGGCGCGTCCGTCGACACGGACGAATCGCTCGCGCCCGCCGCCGGCCAAATCGACACCGCCGTCGAGCAACCGGGGCCGTGGGAGCCCATCGACGGGGTCGACGACGGATTTCCGGCGATCGCGTTCGTGGATGGCATCCGCCGCGTCGATGCCCGCCTCACTATCGATGACCCGCTCTCCGGGCCGGTGCCCGGCATCTGCGGCTCTTTTGCGGCCGGAGCCACGTTGTGGCGGCGCGATCCGCCCCGGTCCGAGATTGAGTCCGTTCGGGTAGAGCGTCTTGCCATCTTCACGGAGGGAGCGGCCGGGCAGATCCCTCCGCTCGATCACGGGCTGGCCTACAGGACGGAGTCGGTCGGGAGCTCGGATCCCGGCATGCTGGTCTCGCACTTTCACACACAGATGCGACGGGCCGAAGCCGAGATTGCTCTCGACCTGGCCCGGGCCGGCTACTTCGTCGTTGCCGACGGTCCGATCTCAGAGCTGGCCGCTGAGTCGGTGGTCGGCTACATCAAGAGCCACCGAGTCTCGTACCTGCCGCCCGAGGTCGGGGTGATAATGGGCCGGCTGGATCCCGGGCAGCGGACTCCGCTCTTCGCCATGCCCAGCTACCGGCGATACTCCTGGTACCTGCGTCTCACCCGGCCCGCCGGAGGTCACAGCTGGGCCGGCATCGTCCGCTGTGAAGCGCCGGGCTCGCTATCGCTGGCCCAGGTCAGGGTGCTGGCGGACCGGACGGCGGCCTTGCTGCCTCGCTTTGCCTCGGAACCGCACATCGACCCGCGGGCCCCTCAGAACCTGGTTCCGATCGGAGCGTTGGAAAAGCAGCTTCGCGCCCGGCTGGGGGACCGGCACATCATTTATCGAGCGCTGCGCGAAGCAACCATGCGGCTGCCGACGTGAGGGCCATAATGGCCCGGGAGCGGGAGGATTCATGAGCGAGGAAGCGGGACCGGAGAGAGGCGTCGGACGTGTGCTGGGAACGCAGCACACTTCCACGCGGGAGTTTCGGGTGGTCCTCGAGGACGACGACTACTTGCAACTCGACGACCTGGTAGTGGTGGCCACCGATGTCCCGAAACACGGTCCGGTCAAGACTTACGGAGTCGTGACTGAGGCTGAGGCCGTCTATGAGGGCGCAACCTTCGAGTCGGATACTCACCGCATTGCCGCCGAAGGGATCCTTCCGGGAGCCAAAGTCCGATCCGCCCAGGTGGCAATCACGCGGGTCGACCCGGAATTGTGGGTATCGCCCGATCCGGGCGAGGTGGTCCGAAGGGCCACCGGTCTGGAGCGGCACAAGGCGCTCTACACAGACGAGATGGGCAGGCCGCTGGCTATCGGCACCGGACGCGACGGCGAGCCAATGTATGTGGACCTGGACTTCTTCGACGGCCGCAAGGGCGGCCACATGTCCATCTCGGGCATCAGCGGGGTCGCCACCAAGACCAGCTTCGCCCTGTTCTTCTTGCGAATGCTGACGGCCAAGCCGGAGGTTGTAGGCGAGGGTGCCGCCAACCTTCGGGTGCTGGTGTTCAATGTCAAAGGCGAGGACCTGCTCTGGCTCGACAAGCACAACAGAGACTTCACCGAGGAGGCAGCCGCCGGCTGGGACGCGCTGGGAGTGGCGGCGACGCCCTTCGAGTCGGTGGCCTTCTGGGCACCGCCCCGGCCCCGTTCCGGCGATGTGGTTGTCCCCGACATCGGCGGTCGCCAGGAAGGCGTTGAAGCGTTCGCCTGGACCCCCCGGGAATTCATCGACGAGGGACTGCTCAAGTTCTTGTTCACCGACGCCTCAGATACTCGCAACCAGATCCCATTCATCGAAGAGCGGGTCGAAGCCCAGCTCAAGCGCTACGCCGTTGACGTGGCAGGTGAGCCGGGAGCGGTGGTGCTGCGGGACCCGATTGAGGGCCACAAGCCGGGTGATGTAGTCACCGCCGGCAAAGGCGAGCACGTGATCCGCGACTTGAAGACTCTGGCCGACGCCATCGAGGAGTTCGTTGATCCACCCGACGACGAGCCCGACACCCGGTGGACGGGACGAGTCCAGGCCGGCACGGTCTCAGCCTTCATGCGGCGGGTCCACGCCGGGGCGGGCCGGCTCGGCCACTTGATCAGGGCCGGCGAAAGCAGGCGCATCGATCGGTCGGCGGCACAGGTGACGGTGGTCGGGATTCAATCCTTGCATGACCTGGGCCAGCGTTTCGTGGTCGGGGCCTTGCTGGCCGAGACCTTTGCCGAGAAGGAGCGGAGCGGGCAGCGCTTCCCGCTCTCGGTCATAGTGCTTGACGAGTTGAACAAGTACGCGCCCCGGGAGGGACAAAGCCCCATCAAGGACATGCTGATAGATATCGCCCAACGGGGCAGATCGCTGGGAGTGCTGCTGGTGGGTGCGCAGCAGACGGCCTCCCGGGTAGCTCAAGAAGTAATGGAGAACGCTGCTCTCAAAGTAGCCGGCCGGTTGGATGCGGCCGAGGCGGAGCGGGCCGAGTACGGCTGGATGCTCCCCTCCACCCGGGCCAGGGCGCGGCTGCTCAAGCCGGGAACGATGGTGGTGAGTCAGCCGGCCATACCGCTGCCGCTGGTCGTCGATTTCCCGTTCCCGCCCTGGGCCACCCGCAAGGAGGAAGTGGTGGCCGATAGCGATCCCTTCGAGGGCCTCTAGCCACTGATGCGGATCCTGCATACGTCCGACTGGCATGTCGGCAAGCGCCTTGGTCGCTACGACCGGATTGAAGAGACCCGGGACGCGATTGAGGAAGTGGCCGGGATTGCCGAGTCAGAGGAAGTCGATCTGGTCCTTCACAGCGGCGACCTGTTCGACCGTCCTGTGCCGCCGATGGAGGCGCTCAACGCCGGTTTGGCAGGCCTGGTGCGACTCACCGGCGGAGGATCCCGTCCCGTGGTGGTGGTGGCGGGCAACCATGACTCGGCGCAGCTCTTCGAAGCTCTTGCTCCTTTCCTGGCCGGCTGGGGGATACACCTGGTCGGCAACATCAAGCCGCCCGACGATGGTGGAGTGCTGCGGCTGGAGACAGCGGCCGGCCCGGCTCTGGTCGCCTGCCTTCCCTTCTTGCGCGAAGGGAGAGTGGTGGACTTCATGGCCGAGACCGGCCGCTGGTACGGCCAATACGCCGAGCGGGTGCGCGGCCTGACCGAGGCCTACTCGCAGCACCTGCTGAGCGAGGCGGGCGCCGGGGCCGTGTCGCTGCTGGTAGCCCATTTCATGGTTACGGGCGCCCGGGTGGGAGGCCACGGAGCGCCCCGGGGTGAGCGGGAGCTGCACATGGGTGAGGCCTATGCCGTGGGAGAGGGGGCGATCCCTCCCTCGCTCGGGTATGTGGCGATGGGCCACATCCACGCCCCCCAGCCGGTGCCGGGCGCCAATGTTCCGGCCGAGTACGCCGGCTCGCTGCTCGAACTCGATTTCGGGGAAGCGGGCGAGCAGAAGCGGGTGGTGGTGGTCGAGGTTGAGCCCGGCCGGCCGGCGCAGGTGCGCAGTGTGCCGCTTTCGGCCGGACGCCGGCTGGTGCAGGTGTCGGGCTCATGGGACGAGATTGTTGCCCGGGAAGGATTAGCCGATTCCTACCTCGATCTGCGGGTGGATACCGGTGGGCCCGACCCAGGCCTCGATGCCCTCGCTCGCGAGGCATTTCCCTTCCTGGTCAAGGTGGCCGCGGTCTACGAGCGGGCGGCCGCCGAGCATGAGTCCTACAGCCACCTTCCCTGGGCCGACATCTACGCCGCCTACTTCGAGCAGGACCGGGGGGAGTCTGCCCCCGAGCAGCTGCTGGCTGCCTTTCGCGAGGTGGAGGAAGAGGTGCTCAATGCGTCCTCTTGAGCTGACGTTGCGCGGGTTTCAGTCCTACGCCGGCAGCCACGTATTTGACTTCCGGGACCGGAGCTTGCTCGGTGTGGTGGGCCCGATCGGGTCCGGCAAGTCGTCGCTCCTCGACGGCATTGCCTTCGCCCTCTACGGCAAGACGCCGCGGGCCGGCCGCAATACCAGGGATCTCATCAACCAGCGGAAGGACTCCGCCCACGTCGAGTTGTGGTTCGAGGTCGATGGGGAGTTCTGGCGAGCGGTGCGGGCATTGCGGAAGAAAGGCCAAAGCGCCCACAAGCTCTACCGCCACGGCTCCGACGATCAAGAGTCGGAGGTCGTCGAGAGTCTCGAGAAACAAGCCGACATCAGCGCCCGGATCGAGCAGCTGCTGGGACTCGACTTCGATGCCTTCAACCGGTCCGTCTTCCTGGCCCAGAATCGCTTCGCCGAGCTGCTGCAGGCGACTCCCGGTGATCGCGACGCGGTCCTCAAAGGAGTCTTCGGCTTCGATCGGCTCAGCCAGATGGCGGCCGTGGCCAAAGACAAACGGGATGGCATCAAAGCAGAGCTGGCCGACCTGGAGCGTCTCCGCCGCGAGGTGGAAGCCGACCGGTTGGCGCGGGATGAAGCCGGTCCGGCCCTCGAGGCGGCCACCGCCCGCCTGGCCCAGCTTGACACCGGCCATGAGAAGGAAGCAGAGCTGAGGCCGGCCCTGGCCGCCGCCGATCGCGACCTGGAGGCGAGCGCAGTGAAGCTCAATGAGCTGGCGGATCTTGCCGCCCAGCTTCCGGCCCGCGAGCAGAGCGGCCTGCTGTTGGATCGGGCTGAGGCCGGCAGCGGAGAGTTGGATTCGGCCCGGTCGGCGCTGGCAGACGCCTCGGAGCGGTTGGAGACCGCCCGCCGTCACCAGGTGGAGGCCGTCGCCGCCACCGGCGGGCCGGAAACGTTGCAGGCAGTCGGATTGCTGCTTGAGCGCCGTGCCGAGATGGAGAAGCGCCTGGCCGGCCTGGAGCGCCAGGGCAAGGATTCGTCTGGCCGGGTTGAGTCCGCCGAGCAGGCCAGAGAAGTTGCCGTAGCCAGGGAAGCGGAGCTTGAAGTCTCTGAATCGGGAGCCCGGGCCGCAGCCGCCGAGGCCGCCGCAGCCGCCGAAGAGGCCGATCGCGCTCTCCACCAGGCCCGGCACGACTCAATGGCGCTGACGCTGCGCCGGGAGCTGGCCGATGGCGACACGTGCCCGGTCTGTGCCCAGGTCGTCGGGACTGCTCCGTCGGCAGGTGGGGAGCCGAAACTGGACGCCGCCGAAGAGGCCGCCCGCCAAGCCAGGACCGGGCGGGACGCCGCCCAGGGCACCCATACCCGGGCGACCGCCGACCTGGGGGCGGCCCACGCCGCAGTCGAGGCCGCCGCCACGGTGGTGTTGAC
>JBPCTX010000151.1:0-5311 GCA_051011455.1 Acidimicrobiia bacterium
GCTGAACCGAACCCCCACCGCGTTTCCGCCGGCGAGAACCGATGCCACCAGGAAGATGGCGAGCGTTAGCCGCTCGTTGGTAGCTGACATGGCCAGACGCTACACGCGGGTGGCGGCAGCGGGCCCGAGGAACGCAGCCCACCTGCCGGCTCGGCCGGCTCTGGCTGCAGAAGGGACGGCCGTCCCCGTCCCGAGAGGCGAGTTCCCCGTGAACCCAGGACCCTCAGTCACGGTCAACCTGGATGTGCAAGACTCGTCCCAGCCAGAAGGAGGTGGCGAGCGAGCTACCGGTCGACCCACGAGCGTTCATTGCGAGATCCGGAGGGGTTCTGGTCGGAGGCGGCCGAGGCGATTGCCTGGGATCGGCGCTGGGATCAGGTGCTGGACGACAGCAACGCCCCCTTCTACCGATGGTTCCCCGGGGCCAGCCTCAACACTTGCTACAACGCGCTGGACAGACACGTCGAACAAGGCCGGGCCGATCAAACAGCTCTCATCTACGACAGCCCGGTAACCGGATCGGTGCAGTCCTGGACATTCCGGGAGCTGCGCGACCGGGTAGCCCGATTCGCCGGTGCATTGGTCAAGCAAGGGGTAGGCAAGGGCGACCGCGTCCTCATCTACATGCCGATGGTGCCCGAGACCGTCATCGCCATGCTCGCATGCGCCCGGGTGGGTGCTCCCCACTCGGTCGTTTTCGGTGGCTTCGCAGCCAAGGAGCTGTCCACCCGGATCGATGACGCTCTGCCCAAGCTGATCGTTTCCGCCTCGTGTGGCATCGAAGTCGACCGCATCGTCGAGTACAAGCCACTGCTCGACAGGGCCATCGAGATGGCCGGGCACAAGCCAGACAAAACCATCATCCTGCAAAGGCCGCAAGCCACTGCGTCGATGGTCCCGGGCCGGGATCTCGACTGGAAGGAAGCGACGGCGGGGGCTGAGATGGTCGGCTGCAGCCCTCTCGCTGCCACCGACCCTCTCTACATTCTCTACACCTCCGGCACTACCGGTCATCCCAAGGGGATCGTGCGCGACAACGGCGGTCATGCCGTGGCGCTGCACTGGACCATGAAGAACGTGTACGGGGTAGAGCCGGGTGAGGTTTACTGGGCGGCCTCGGACGTGGGATGGATTGTCGGCCACTCATACATCGTCTATGCACCGTTGCTCCATGGGAACACCACAGTCCTGTACGAAGGAAAGCCGGTCGGAACGCCAGATCCTGGATCCTTCTGGAGGGTGATATCCCAACACAAAGTCGTCAGCCTGTTCACGGCCCCGACTGCATTCCGGGCCATCAAGCGGGACGACCCCCGCGGGGAGCACATCGAGCCGTGGGACCTCTCCCGCCTGCGCTCCATGTTCCTGGCCGGCGAACGATGCGACCCGGACACCCTTCACTGGGCAGAGGACCACCTGGGCGTCCCCGTCATCGACCACTGGTGGCAAACCGAGACCGGATGGCCGATCGTGTCCAATCAACTCGGCATTGAGCCGATGCCGGTAAAGCCCGGCTCCCCCACTCTGCCGGTGCCAGGTTGGGACGTCAGCGTGCTGGACGACTCCGGTACCGAAGTCCCAGACGGGACGATCGGCAGCATCGTCGCCAAACTCCCCCTGCCGCCTGGCACCCTGCCGACATTGTGGAACAACGACGACGGCTACCGGCGGGCCTATCTCGAGACCTTCCCCGGCCACTACTTGACCGCCGACGCCGGCTACCGGGATGAGGACGGGTACTTCTGGATTATGAGCCGGATCGACGACATCATCAACGTGGCCGGTCATCGTCTTTCCACCGGCGCCATGGAAGAGGTTGTGGCCGCTCACCCCGACGTAGCCGAGTGCGCCGTGATTGGGATCAGCGACGAGATCAAGGGCCAGACGCCGGTCGGGTTCGTGGTCCTCACCGCCGGAGTGGAGCGCAGTCACGAGGTGATCGCGAAGGAGCTCGTTCAGTCGGTCCGGGATGACATCGGTCCGGTGGCCGCCTTCAAGACCGTGTTCGTGGTGCCACGATTGCCAAAGACCCGGTCCGGCAAGATCCTGCGGTCGACCATGCGCAAGATCGCAGACGACGAGCCGTGGACGATGCCGGCCACCATCGACGACCCCTCAGCCCTAGAGGACATCGGCGTCGCACTCGGCAAGTAGGTGGGGCTTCGCGAGCTGGCCTGAACCGGCAGGGTTCGCCAGTTGAGCTGCGCCGAACCCACTACAGCCCGGGTTGGCATCGGGAGCGAGAACTGGTGGGAGACTGGGGTCGTTCTTGCCAACAGGAGTGCCCATGACGAATAGCGAGCAGTCGGTAGCCCAGGGGCGGATCGACTGGACCAGGCGTCACATGCCGGCGCTGGTCGCAGCCATGCACGAGTTCGCCGCTTCCAGGCCGTTTGATGGCCTGACAGTCGGGTTTCGGATACATCTCGAGCCGAAGACCGCCATCTTGATTGAGACCCTCCTGGCCGGGGGTGCCCGGGTAGTCGCTCTCGGAAACGAGGGAACGACACAGTTCGGCACCGTGGCGGTGGTGTCGGAGTGGGGATGCGAGGTCGTCGAACGACCCGGTGACGGACCTGAGGAGGCTCAGGCACACGTCCGCCAGATCGCCGCCCTCCAGCCTGATCTGATCCTGGACAATGGAGCCGAGCTGATCACTGCCTGCCTGTCGAACACGGTGCTTCCGAGGGGAGCCACCGAAGAAACGACCTCCGGCGCCTTCCGGCTGCGGGAGGACTTCGCCGGTCAGGTCGGATTCCCGGTGATCGTGATCAACGACAGCCCACTCAAAGCAATCGTCGAGAACAAGCACGCCGTCGGTGAGTCGGTGGTTGAGACCATCGTGCACACCACCAACATCTCATTCCACAAGAAGCGGGTTGTCGTCTTCGGATATGGCTGGTGCGGGCGGGGCGTGGCGATGTACTCCCGGAGTCGAGGCGCCGATGTCACCATTGTCGAGATCGATCCGGTCAAGAGCCTGGAGGCGGCCATGGACGGATTCGACGTGCGCCACGCTGAGAACGCATGCGAGACCGCAGAAGTTGTCATAACCGCCACCGGCCGGCCGGCCGTCGTGCCATACGAGTTGATCGAAACTATGCCAGACGGTGTTTTGCTGGCCAACGCCGATCACGTCGGCAACGAGATCGCGGTGGAGCAGCTGCCGCCACCCGGCGATGGCGGAGAACTGATGCCATCGCTCACCCGGCACAAATTGTCGGACGAGAGGTCGGTGTTCGTCCTCGCCGGAGGCCAGATGGTCAACCTGGCCGTGCCCGGGAGCATGGGGAACTCGATCGAGTCGATGGACCTCGGGTTCACCCTGCAGGCCCGCTCGATGGCGGCGCTCATCGATCCTTCCTTCCAACTCGACAACGGTCCCCAACCGGTGCCAGCCGAGATCAACAACCGGATCGCCACAGCCATCCTCGAGAACATGGGTCAGCTGACTGCAGCGGCTGGCAACTGACGGGGCGACCCCCGGGGCTACGAAGCCTGTTCGGCGGGAAGCTCAATCAGCACCGTCGTGCCCACTCCCGGCTCCGAAAGGATCTCGATCGAGCCGCCATGGGCGTGGATCAGGTCGCGGCTAATGGTCAATCCGAGCCCCGAGCCGTGCGAGCCGGTGCCTTTGTGAAAGCGGTCGAAAACGCGATCGAGCTCCGGCTGGTCGATCCCGGTCCCGGTGTCGATTACTGCCAGGCCAACCCCCCGCCCGGTCGATCGGACCCGGAATAGCAGGCCTCCGCCCTCCGGCATGGCCCTCAGCGCGTTCACCGTCAGGTTGGTCAGCACCTCCCGAATCCGGACCGGATCCACCAGCAGCTCCGCCACGCCGGCGTCTGCCTCCACCGAGACGGCCACGCCGGCTTCACTCGCCCTCCGCCGGTACCCATCGGCCACGTCATCAACCAACGCCACCAGGTCGGTCGGCTCGGGATGCAGATCCAGCCGTCCGGCGTCGAGCAAGCTAAGCGTGCGCAGATCCTCCAGCAGACGCTCCATCACCTGCACCTCGTTCATCAGCAGGCTGAGGTGGTCTGTGTCGATCTCGTGCACGCCGTCCAGCATGGCCTCGATCTCGCCCCGGATGACCGTCAGCGGCGTCCTCAGCTCGTGACCCAGGTCGGCCAGCAGCCTGCGACGCTGCTCGTCGGCGGTCTCGAGTCGACCGGCCATGTCGTTGAACGATGCAATTGCCGCCCGCATGGAGCTCGAACCGCTCGGATCAACCCGGGCCGTGTAGTCACCGTCGGCTAATTCACCGGCGGCGCGGATCAACCTCCGCACCGGGCGCCACGAGCGGACAAACGAGCGGCCGATGAGGGCGGCAACCAACGCCAGAACGAATGGCGAGGCGATGATGGCCAGCAGCCCGGACAGGCCACCAAGGTTGGAGATCAACCTGGCGAGCAACACCACCATCCCGCCCAGGATCAGCACGAAGACCATGAAGAAGAAGAGGCCACGCAGCATGAGTCGCTTCCCGAACCCCTGCCAAGCTTCGGCGCCCTGGCCGGGCTGGGACCACGATTCGGAATCGTGACCGCCCCACTCCCCCGGTCCCCGGGGTCCGAAATGCCTAGGCATCAGCGAACTTGTACCCGACGCCGTAGACCGTCAGCACCAGCTGGGGACGGCGCGGATCGGGCTCAACCTTGCGCCGAATATTCTTGATGTGGGCATCAACCGAACGCTCATAGGACTCAAACGAGATTCCGTGCAGGGCATCGAGGAGCTGGGCCCGGGTGTAGATGCGTCCGGGGTGCCGGGCCAGGGTGAGGAGAAGCTGAAACTCGGTGGAGGTCAGCTCGATCGCCTCCTCTCCGATGGTGACTCGCATCTTCGGAATGTCGATGGTCATCGACCCCGCCCGGATCACCTCTCCCCCGCCGAGAGTGGCATCAGCCCGGCGCAACACCGCCCTGATCCGCGCCACCAGCTCCTTGGGGCTGAACGGCTTGATGATGTAGTCATCGGCCCCCAGCTCCAGGCCGACAATCCGGTCCGACTCTTCGCTGCGAGCGGTCAGCATGATGATCGGCACCGCCGAGTCGGCCCGCAGGCGGCGGGCGACGTCGAGACCATCCATCCCTGGCAGCCCCAGATCGAGAACCACCATGTCGGGCTTGTGGGACCTGGCCAGCGACAGGGCCGAGGGGCCGTCCACGGCCTCGACCACGCCGTAGCCCGCCTGCTGCAGGTAGTCGCGCACCAGGCGGGCGATCTTCAGTTCATCTTCCACGACGAGGACCTTCTTCACCGGATCATTCTTGCTCGGGCTGGTCGAGATCGGAGACCCAACCGT
>JBPCTX010000152.1:0-9086 GCA_051011455.1 Acidimicrobiia bacterium
GCCGAACAGCTGCCGCTTGGCTTCGGCAACATAGACATTGCCTGCCCCCACCACCATGTCGACAGGGTCTGAGTCTTCGATCCCGAAGGCGAGTCCGGCCAGGGCTTGCACGCCGCCGACACAGAAGATCTCGTCCGCTCCCGAGGCCACCATGGCCCAGAGCTGGGGTGGATGCATCCCCGTCCCATCGCGGGGAGGGGCCGCCGCCACAACCCGAGGAACCCCGGCCGCTTTGGCAGTGGCAACGGTCATGATCGCCGAGGCAATCAGCGGGTACAGCCCCCCGGGGGAATACGCCCCCACGGCCTGCACCGGGATGTGCCTCTGCCCGAGGACGACCCCTGGCAGCGTCTCTACCTCGAAGTCGTGCATCGACTCTCGCTGCAACCGTGCAAAGTTCCTGACCTGGTCGAGCGTGAACCGCGCACTGGCGAGGATCTCGGGATCGACTCGATCAGCCACAGATGCGATCTCCCGGCCGCTCACCCGAAACCTGTCAGGGCTCCAGTTATCGAACTTCTCCGAGTAGTGCCTGACCGCATCAGTTCCGCGGCGGGAGACGTCGGAGATGATCGTGCTCACCGTCGTGCGGATCTCGTCCGTGACAGCTTGCGGTCGCTTGGTCGCCTCCTTGAGGTAAGTCGCCATCTCTAGCGGAAATCGGCCACCGACTCAGCCGTCCCCGACTGGCAAGAGGCCACCGCCGCCTGCAGGACCGCCACGACCTCAACCCCCTCGGCGCCGCCGGTTTCCGGCTTCGCCTCGCCACGGATCGAAGCCACGAACTCGGCGAGCTCGTCTGCCACAGTGTCGAGCACATCGACGGGCTGCTCGGCCGGGGAAGGATCCTGCCCACCCTGCCAGTAGAACCTGGCTCCGTCCTCCTCGTTGAAGGCGCGGCCGCCCGTGCCCGTCACCTGCACCGACACCCGCCGGGGAGCGACGAATGAGCAAGCAAGATGGCCGACAGGGCCGGATGCGAACTCGACAGAAAGCGAGGTGGCGTGATCGATGGGTGGACCCTCGAGAATCCCCTTGCTGAATGCGAACACCCGCTCGATCGGGC
This sequence comes from Acidimicrobiia bacterium, assembly GCA_051011455.1. Taxonomy (GTDB): domain Bacteria; phylum Actinomycetota; class Acidimicrobiia; order Spongiisociales; family SHLN01; genus SHLN01. The sequence continues at coordinate 1,067 of JBPCTX010000152.1, forward strand.
CGAGCAGGTACGTCATGGTGTCGATCATGTGAACGCCGAGGCTGGTCATGCCCCCGAGCGGGCTCTCAGCCCGGTCGGCCCGCCAGTAACCCGGTTTGAAGCCGAGCGCATTGGGCATCGACTGATGGGTTTCGATCATGGTGACGGTGCCCAACTCACCGCTGTCGATCATCTCCTTCAGCCTCCGGTTGGCGGGTTGCCGGCGGCGGTTGTGACCGACCTGGAGAACTACGCCGGCCGCGTCGGCAGCCGCGATGGCCTGCTTGGCTCCTGGTACCTCCAGGGTCAGAGGCTTCTCGATGAAGACGTGCTTGCCGGCTTCGGAGGCCGCCACAATCTGGTCAACGTGGGCGGTGTGCGGCGTGGCGAGAAGAACCCCGTCCACGTCAGCATCGGCCAGCAGCTCCTCAAAGCTGGAATATGCCCGGCCGCCCTGCTTGGAAGTGAAGGCATCCCTGGTCTCCGGTGTGCGAGCGAAGCCACCTGCGATCTCAGCTCCCCCGGCGACCGCAGCCTCAGCCAGCACATTTCCCCACCACCCGAGACCGACGGATGCCAATCGAACCTTGTCACTCATCGCCCTGTCACTCCTTCTCGGGCTCTAGGGCCCGGCCGAACGGATCATATATAATATGCAGCCGCCACACCCTCGCGCCCGAGGTCGTCAATGCCCAAACCGAAGGGGTTCTTCAAGAGGCCGCCCGGCCCCGTCGCCGGGTTCTGGTCGTGGCGATATCTCAACTGGGCCAAGACCCTCAGGATGATCACTTCAAAGAGGGTGCGCGGGTTCTACGAGAGCTTCCCTGAGATGGTGCCTCAGGGCTCCGACTTCCCCGAGATCGTCCTGACCACGACCGACGGCCGGACGATCAACACCCGCCAGTTCCTGGCTGAGAAGCACTTCGTTCTCGTCACAGGGGCAATCACCTGACCTCCGTTCCGACGACAGTTGTCGCCGTTGCATCAGCTCAGAGACAAGTACCAGGACCGCGACGTCGAGTTCCTGGCTATGTACGTGAGGGAGCCGCACGCCGGTGAGCGTGGTTTTCCCGAGTATCGAAACCACGAGGACTTCGACCACAAGATGAACGTCGCCCGACAGCTGGAGCAACTCGACGAGATCGACCTGACCCTCGGCGTAGACGACATGAGCCAGAAACAGCACGAAACGCTCGGCAACCTCCCCAACATGTCCTTCGTGGTCGACAAGCAGGGCAAGCTGGTCTACAGCAACACCTGGCAACACGCTGAAGACATCGACATCGCCCTGGCGCAACTGGTAACCGCCGACGACCCCACCCGCCCCGTCGAACCAACAATCAACACCAGGCACCTGCCGGGGCATATGTAGCCCAGCGAACAGCAGACAGCGGACAGCGGACAGCGGACAGCGGACAGCGGACAGCAAGCAGTAGGCAGTAGGCAAGAAGAAGAGACGGGCTTGCCCAATCGGGATATGCCGACGAGCTGTTCGCTGTGGGCTGTGAGCTGCGGCCAGTGGCCGCCGACCTACGGAACCACAGGCACCAGGACGTGGGCGGCTCGGTTTGGGCCGAGGTGGAGGGTGGTGGTTCCGCCGAACAGGTCGCTCGGGCGGTTGCGAGGATCGTCGTGAATGAAGGGACCGACGCCGGTGAACTGGTTCTTGAAGCTGGCGATACGGGTCTCGCCCGCACCCTGACCGGCATACTCATAGTCGCGGCCCCTCACCGACAACCGGACGGTATACCCGGGCGGCACGACGATCGAAGTCGGCCACAACTCGATGTCGAGCTCGTACACCTCCCCCGGCTGCAATGGCTGCACCTCCGTGTGGGAGTGATAGGGCCGCCAGCGGCGGCTGAGCTCTTGATCGAGAGCGCGGTGGCTGGCTCGCAGCCACCCCTGCGCGATGGGGGTATGCGGATCGAGCGCACCCTGGAACGTGACCTCATTGCCGGCCGGGTCGAAAACCCCGAAGATGAGAAAGAGGTCGGCATCGGCCGTCGTCGAAGAGATCCACAGTTTCGACGCCAGCGGACCCGTGAACTCAGTTTCCTGCTCCAGCGGATCAGAGGCAAAGATCAATCCGTCGCCGAGGGCGTCGAATTCGATCGCCGTCTCAGCCGGCGCCGGCTCGGACCTGAGCGACAAGTCGGGATGGAGGTACATCTCGGCCCAGCGGGTTCGCGGAATCGGCCAGTCCTCCTCCAATCGTTCCTCGAACCCGTCGAGGTGGCGGATCTGCAACTGCACGGCGGGGTGGTCACCCCACCCGTTGTCCTCCCCCTTCAGAAAGTGATCAAAGAAACGCTTCTGGAGCAAACGTCCGTAGTCGGTGTAGAAGTGAGTCCAGTGCTCGAGGCCGTGCGCCTCCAGCCACTTGTCGTCGCTGGCCGAGCGATAGAAGCCCTCGAAATTCCCACGCAGGTGGAGGCCCTGCCCACCCCAGTTGGCAGCCGTCAGCAACGGCACTGTGATCTTGTCCCATTGCGGCGACCGGTCCCGGTGGTACTGGTCATCGAGGGGATGGGCAGCAATCTCGTCCCCCAGCCGACACCGGTTGGCCTCCAACTCCTCCTCGGTGAGGTTCTCTTCACCACATGCATTCAGGCCGGTTACCGGATGCTTGGGCCCCCGGTCCCCCAGACCGTACTGAACCGTCTTGACCTGCATGTCGTACCAGTTGGCCCAGAAGGTCGAGAGGATCCCGCCGTGATGGGTCATGTCTCGATACCAATCGGCGGCTCCCTCCCAGACGCACATGGCCGCAAGATGGGCCGGCTGGAGTGAGGCCACGTGCCAGGCGTTGATGGCGTAGTAAGAGATACCGTTGAGGCCGACCTTGCCGGTCGACCACGGCTGGACGCCCGCCCATTCGATGCAGTTGGCGAAGTCTCTGGTCTCCCGCGGGGAGAAGTGGTCGACGTATCCGGGCGAGCGACCGGTTCCTCGCGAATCCACTCTGACGCACACGTAACCATCGGGGACCCACTTCTCGGGATCGACCACCTCCCAGTTCTGGTACTTGTTCGATGACCCGGCGGCCACGTCGGGGTGTTGCTCCACCATGCGGCTCCACTGGTCGGGATAGCCCTCCTGGAAGGCGAGTCCCTTGGCGTAGGGCCCGTAGGTGAGAATGACCGGAAACTGTCCGTCTTCCAGCGGGAGGAATACGTCCGCTCTCAATTCGAGGCCGTCGTCCATCTCGATAGCGACGTCCCACTCGATTCGCATGCCGTCCCGAATCTCCATCATCGTTTCGCCTCCCGGTTCGCCAACCCGTCGTGCCTCGACCCGGGCCCGATCCTACGGCTCTACGCGCCGGCCCACACCACGACGACGGACCCTGCAATCGTCGCCAGGGTGCCGGCAGCCAGCGAAGCCGACAGGCGCTCCAACCGGGCGTCGAAGACGATCGGCGCCAACCCGACGACTACCAGCACCGCCAACTGCTGGACCGTAAAGGAGATGGCGATGGTGGTCACGTTGAACGAGATCCACTGGGCGCTGATCGCGATCGACCCTGTGACTCCCCCGACCAGCATCCAGCGATACGCGACAGCGGATGGGCGTGGTCGCTGCCAGCGGCCGACCGCAGCAAGACCCGCCCCGTGGAACAGGAGAGCCACTGCCAGACCGAACGTCAATCCGAACATCGGCTCGTCGAGGCCTTCCAAACCTTTGCGAATGAGCATTGGGCCAATGCCCCAGCAGAGGGCCACCATCAGTGCGAACCAGGGCCTCGACCATCCGTAGCTGCCGTCGGGTTGGCTCAGCGAGATCAAAACAAGGCCGCCGACGCTGAGCAGTACTCCCGTGAGAGTCAGTGCTGTCAACGGCTCGCCGAGGACCGGCACCGCCAGCAGGGCCGCCACGATGGGGGCCGAGGAGACGAGGGCTCCGGTTCGCGCCACACCGATCGTCTGTTGGCTGAGGGCGAGAAATGTCCAGCCTCCGATGTAGTGGATGAGGGCGCTGCTCGAGAAGTACGCGAGAGATGCCAGTGGAGCATCGGCCAGCAGACGGAACTCCCCGGTAACCAGCAGCCTGACGAGGAGGATCATTTCGACGGCTAGCAACAACCCGAACGCTGTGCGATAGGCATCGACCAGCAGATTGGCTTTGCGGTTCACCAGCTGGGTGAAACCGAACCCGAGGGCAGCCACGAGGGCCCACGCCACACCTGCGCCCATTAGCCAGTCCCTTCATTCACATCGCACCCTCCCAGCCGGCGCCTGCCCGGCGCGCCCCCGACTGGATCGTTTGCCTGAGGCGCGAACGGCGAGAGGTGGATTGGTTGTGTATTGTGCATGACCGGAGAGGAGCGTAGGGCATGGCCGACTCCGTGGAGGATCACTCCACCAGTGAAGTAGCGCCAGTGGTCGACACGGTCCGTGCCGAGCGGCGCCGGGTCCTGATCATCACGGTCCTCGTGGCCGTTCCTCTCATCGCCTGGACCTTGACCCAGATGAGCTTGCTGTCATTCGGGACACAGATCCTCAACGGGCTCAGCTTCGGGGCGGTCCTGTTCTTCCTGGCGTCGGGTTTCACGATGATTTTCGGGCTGATGCGTATCGCCAATCTCGCCCACGGCGGCTTCTATCTCATGGGTGGCTATGTGGGGATCACCACCACCCTGGTTACGGGTCAGTACTGGCTTGGTCTCGTCGCCGGCGGGCTGGCAATCATGGTCCTCGGTGCCTTCACAGAGCGGGTCCTGCTCCGTCGCATCCGCGGCCTCGAGAAGCCCGAGGTGCTACTGACGATCGGGTTGACGTTCGTGATCGGCGATGTCTCGCTGTGGATTTGGGGAGGTGATCCCCGCACGGTGGCGCTTCCGAGCTATCTGAAAGGCCCAATTCAGATCGGTGAGACGTTCTTCTATCCGAAGTACCGGATCTTCGTGCTCGGCCTTGCCATTCTCCTCGCCGTGATCCTGTTCTACATAGATAAGCGCACGAAGGTCGGGGCCATCGTCCGGGCCGGGGTTGACGACCGCGAGATAGTGGCTGCGCTCGGGATCAACATCAAGGCAGTGTTCACAGCGGCTTTCATGTTTGGAGCGTTCATCGCCGGAATGTCCGGCGTGATCGGAGCGGGCTTCCTCGCCCTCCTTCCCGGCCAGGACTTCGAGATCCTGCTGTTCGCCCTCGTTGTCGTCATCATCGGAGGCCTCGGCAGCCTGGAAGGGGCTGTGCTGGGCGCGGCCGTCGTCGGACTGATCGACTCGTTCGCCAAGGCACTGGTCCCCGAGCTCTCATTCTTCACACTGTTCGCACCGATGGCGATCATCCTGATGGTTCGCCCAAACGGGCTGCTTGGAAAGTCACAATGATCTGGTTCCGAGCACTGTCGATAACCAGGAAGACCCAACTGGCACTACTGATCACGGCCATCCTGATCGGGATCGCCATGCCGTTTCTGGTGGGAAGCTTCATCCTCCGCCTGGTCGCCCTGGCTCTCGTCTCGGCCTTGTTCGCAATGAGCGTCGACCTCATGGCTGGATACGCAGGCCTTGTGACCATCGGGCAAGCCGGAATACTCGGATCCGCCATGTACGGAGTGGGCTACGTCGCCTCCAAGACCGACGGCGGGATCGGCGTGCAGATCACCGTCGGCTTCATCGGCGGCATGACGGCGGCGGTGATCTTCGGCCTGATGGCAATGCGGAGTTCGGGTGTCTACTTCATCTTGATCACGATCGCCCAGGGGATGATTGTCTGGGGACTGGCTTCGCTTCTTGTCAACATCACAGGGGCCGAGAATGGCCTCCCAGGAATCAGGAGGCCTGTCAGCATTGAGACCGGAATCAGGTACTACTACGTCACCCTGGCGGTGGTACTCCTCTGCTCACTCGCTCTCTTGGTAGTTGTCCGTTCACCATTCGGGCACTCTCTGAAGGGCCTCCGCGGCTCCGAGACCCGGGTCAGGATGCTGGGGCATAACTCTGCATTCCTGAAGTTCTACATGTTCGTTGTCTCCGGGTTCTTTGCCACCGTGGCCGGCATCCTGCTGGTCTACCTAAACGAATTCGTCAATCCATCAGATGTGATTCTCGGCGCTTCGGCCCTACCTGTCTTGATGGCCATCCTCGGAGGGATTGGAACGCTGGTCGGTCCCTTCATCGGCGCGTTCGTGATCGTATTTCTCCGCAACTGGGTGAGCCTCAGAATCGATCGCTGGCAAACACTCATGGGCCTCACCTTCATTCTTGTGGTTCTGTTCGCTCGAGAGGGGCTCGTGGGAGCAATTTCGGCGTGGTGGTACAAGCGAGTAGACACCAGCGGCCCCGGATCGAGCTCAGCACTACCGACACGTGAGATACCGGAGGCGGTCCTGACCGAACCCGGCTGAGAAGAAAGTCGACTGCGTCATCCGGCGTGGCCGATCAGACAAGTAGGAGGAAGAGACCGAATGCAGAAGACGATTCGAAAACTCGTCGTACTCGCAGCAGTGCTCGCGCTCGTGGCGGCTGCCTGTGGAGGCGATGATTCATCCGACACGACTGCGACAACCGCAGGGAACACGACCACAACCGCCGGGGCCACGACGACAACAGCTGGTGGCGGTACGGACACAACAGCCGGTGGCGGAGAAGCCATGTTCACCGAGCTCAAGATTGGTGTGATCCTGCCACTGACCGGCGGTATCGCCGGACCGGGTGCAGATGCCCGCGAAAGCTGGGAGCTCTACTTCGACACTCACGGAGACGGAGACACGATCACGACCGACAACGGTGTGAGGATCACCTATGTCATGGAGGACAACGCCTCGGATCCGGCCGTCGCCCTGACGGTCGCAACGAAGTTGCTCGAGGTAGACGACGTTGACATCGTCATCCCGGGCATTCTGGCCAGCACCGGCACTGCTGTGGGAGACGCCCTGGGCGATCGCACCGACGTGCTTCTGCTCTCGCCGTTCTCGTGTAACGACGACTTCACTCAAAGAGCCCCGTTGGAGGGCTACGCTCGTCCCGCCGGTTGGTCGTGCAGCCAAACGGGCAAGGCGTTTGCCAAATGGGCCTATGAGGAGCAGGGGTTCAGGAACATTGCGACTGCCTGCACCGACTACACCTTCGGCTACGAGCACTGCGGCGGTTTCGCCGACGCCTTTACCCAACTCGGCGGTACGATCACCGACCAGATCTGGCACCCGCTCTTTAACTCGGATTTCGGCACGTACGCCACCCAGATGAACGCTCTGGATGTAGACGGCATCCTTGGCCTAGTGGTGGGCGGGTCCGCCGTTCCGTTCGTTACCGCCTACTCGGACTTCGGGGTGAACACCAGAGCCCCGTTGCTGGCCGGAGTTACCACTCTCGACCAGTCGGCGTTGCGCGGCATGGATAAGGAAGTAGCCCTCGGGGCCATCGCCCATAGCCACTGGTCTGAGGGGGCCGACAACCCGTCGACCCAGCAGTTTGTCGCAGACTTCGAGGCGGCAACCGGCAAGATCGCCTCGTACTACGCGGCCGGCAACTACGGCGTGATGGAATGGATCGTTGCGGCGACCAACGCGATTGACGTCGCTGCCGACTGGAGTCCGAACCTCATGCTGGACACGATGAAGGACGACCTGGTCGTTCAAACTCCGTTTGGAGCTCAAGAGATGGACGACGAGGGAGCCATGGTCTTCAACGTCTACATCAACGAGATCCAGGAGCGGGAGGACGGGAAGCTATGGAATGTTCCCATCTTCACCTACGAGAACGTAGACCAGTACTTCGGCCGCGACCGAGACGAGTACCTGGCCCAGCCCCCCTATACGAAGGACTTCCAGGGAGTCGGAGTCGGCTAACCGGAGGACACTGAAGAGAAAGAGGCCTTGCTCTGAGCACCGTCTTGCACGTCGATGACGTCACCGTCCGGTTCGGTGGCGTCACCGCCGTCAACCGCGTATCCCTCCTCGTTGAGGAGGGAGAGCGGTGGGCGGTCATCGGCCCGAACGGTGCCGGCAAGACCACCCTGTTCCGCGCCATCTCCGGTGAGGTCCGCCCCACCGAAGGGAGCGTGGAAGTCTTCGGCAGCGACATGACCCG
>JBPCTX010000153.1:0-4273 GCA_051011455.1 Acidimicrobiia bacterium
AGGCCACAACGTCCGCGCCGTACCCGCTAGCCCGATCTTCTTCCCCGCCCTGAGGGTGGGCTGGATATGCCGGAGGGACGGGATGCTGACAACCCTTTGGCTTGATTGGCAGTTGCTAAGGAACCGGCACGATCACGGTCTCCCCGCAGAACCCTTCCACCAGGTCCCGGGCCGCCACCTCGACCTCCATCACCCCTTCTGGAATAGCAACACCGCCCAACGACCGGGTGAACGGCTGCTCATCAACGTGCGGATGCGCCAGCACCCTGGTGGCGAGCACGGTCTCGTCGAGACTCCGCACCTCCCAGGCATCGGCGTACTTCTCCCACCCGGTGTCGGGCGAATGAACCGTGACTTCGAAGTGATAGGTCCCGGCCGCCTCGGGGGTGACCACCACTTCGATCACGTCGGCACAAAGAGGCCCCGGTGCTCCCGGCACCACGGACTCAGCCTCCTCTCCACCTCCACAGGCGGCCATGAGCAGGAGCAAGACCACGCCAATAGATCGCATTCGCCCAGTATGACGGTGGGTGATCGACACTCCCATCCCCTGGCTAACCTCTCCCCCCATGAAAGTCACAATCGAGTTCTGCCGGGCTTGAAACTACACGGGCCGTGCGGTCGGCATGGCTGAGCAACTGTTCGAGGAATTCGGACAGGCTTTCGAGATCCTGATGATCCCGGCGCGGGGTGGCGTGTTCGAGGTCTCGGTGGACGAGGACCTGATCTACAGCAAGCTGGAGACGGGCCGGCACGCCGAGTACGACGAAGTAGCCCAGCCGATCCGCCGGGTCCTGGGCAAGTAGCCGGCAGGGCGCATGGACGTCCCGGCCGTTGTCGCCTCCATCGAATCCGACCTGCGGGCTGTCTCCACTCCCGAGCGAGCCGAAGGCCAGAAGCGGTACCTGAAGAGCGACTTCGAGTTTCTGGGCGCCACCGTTCCTGCCATCCGCAAGATCGCCAAAGCGGTCCGCCGCACCCACCCCGACCTGGACCACGACACTCTCATGGATTTGACCGCGACCCTGTGGGAGCCGCCGGTGTTCGAAACGAGGTTGGCGGCGGTGGAGCTGCTGACTCTGCACCTGCCACTGCTTGAAGCCGGCGATCTCCCGGTGGTTGAAACGATGATTCGCCAATCGAAGACCTGGGCGCTGGTCGATGTGCTGGCAGCCACGGTGGTCGGCGACCTGATCACACGCTTTCCACCACTCAATCAGACGCTGGACCGCTGGGCGACCGACCCCGACTTCTGGATCCGGCGCTCGGCCTTGCTGGCCCACCTCAAGCCACTCCGCGAGGGGGGCGACTTCGAGCGCTTCAGCGGATACGCCGACGCCATGCTGGAGGAGAAGGAGTTCTTCATCCGCAAGGCGATTGGATGGGTGCTGCGCGACATGTCCCACCCTCGACCCCAGCTGGTGGCCGAGTGGGTGGGCCCACGCACCCATCGGATGTCCGGGGTGACGATCCGGGAGGCGGTCAAGAAGCTTCCGCCCGAACAGGCTGAGTCCTTCATGGAGGCCTAGCGCGCCAGACGGCCGGCCGTCGGGTAGCTCTCAGGTCATAGCGCTCCCCTTCCGATACAGCTGGGGACGAGGAGCGTGATTGAGCAATACCAACGCGCCCGACGGCTCAACCAGCAGCTGGACGGCGAATCAACCGCCGCGCCGCCCGGCCGGCCCCTACATCCTGGGGCTGGGCATCATCGCGCTCATGATGATCGCCTCCACCGTTCTGGCCGCCCGCGAGTTAGAAACCCAGGCCCGCGACGTGCACGTTCTCAACATCGCTGCCGACCAGCCGGGGCTCAGTTACGAGATCGTCGGCGCCGTCTCGGCTCTGGCCGATGCCGACGGAGATGACTCGGCCGCCGCCGCCAATCTGGAATCCGAGCTCGATACCTTCTCCCGCTCCTACATCGGCCTCCAGTTCGGGGATCCCGATCTCGACCTTCCCGGCGCCCCGAGCGACGAAGTTGACCGCCTGCTCGGCCTGGCCGATCCTCTCTTCAACCAGGTGATCAACCTGGCTCGCACCGCGTTGCTCACTCCCCCATCCCCGTCCGACGTTGCCTTGCTCGACTTGAACGCCAGCGCCTTTCGCTCGCGGATGGAAGCCGTCGTCTTCCAGTTCCAGCGAGAAGCCGAGGCCCGGGTCCAGAATCTGGCCCGGCTCGAGTTCATGCTGCTCAGTGCCGGGCTCTTGTTGTTGCTGGCCGAGGGGATGTTCCTCTTCCGCCCGGCCGCCCGGGCAGCTCGTCGCGGCTGGCAGGACATCCGGGCCAGTCATGCCGCCGAGCGCGAGCAAGACCGGGCCAATCTCGAATACCTGGCCCAATTCGACGCTCTCACCGGGCTTCCCAACCGGGTGCTGTTTCGTGACCGGCTGGACCAGGCCATCAAGCGGGCCAGACGCCAGGGTGGCTGGGTCAGCGTTCTGTTCGTCGACCTGGACAACTTTGCCGTTGTCAACGATCAACTGGGACACGACGTGGGCGACGACATGCTGAAGCAGGCTGCCGGGCGAATCGAGTCCGTGGTGCGGGCGGCCGACACTGTTGCTCACCTGGGCGGCGACGAGTTCGCCATCGTGGTGGAAGGCGAAGACGATACTTCCGCCGCAGAAGCGGTCGCCGACAAGACGGTGGCCGCCCTGGCCGAGCCCTACCACCTGGACGACAAGAACCTGTTTGTGTCCGCCAGCATCGGAGTGTCGGTCTTTCCAATAGACGGAGAGGATGCCGACAGCCTGCTGCGAGACGCCGCCCTGGCCATGTCCGCCGCCAAGGATTCCGGCCGCAATGGCTTCCAGTTCTATACGTCCGAGCTGCGGGAAAGGACTTCCGACCGTCTGGCGCTCATCACGGATCTCCGAGCCGCCATCGACGAGCCGGGACAGCTGGCACTGTGGTATCAGCCGCAGCTGGAGCTGGCTTCAGGCCGCATCACGGGGATGGAGGCTCTCATCCGCTGGGACCACCCGGAACACGGCCTGGTCTACCCCGACCGCTTCATACCGGTGGCCGAAGAGACCGGCCTGATCATCCCCCTCGATCGCTGGGTCATCGAGGAAGCCTGCCGCCAGCTGACCGATTGGCAGCGACAGGGATTGACCGGCCTGGGCGTCTCTGTGAACGTGTCGTCGCGTCAGTTCCACCACGGCGACCTGGTGGCCGTCGTCCAACAGGCGCTTGATACCTACTCGATGGACCCGCAGCACCTGGAGCTGGAGGTGACCGAAAGCATCCTCATCGAGGACATCGAGTTGGCCCGGGTCAATCTGAACGAGCTGCGTGACCTGGGAGTGCGGGTCTCCATCGACGACTTCGGCACCGGGTACTCGTCGCTCAGCTACCTGAAGAGCCTCCCGATCGACGTGCTCAAGATCGACCGCTCCTTCATCTCGGCACTTCCCGACGATTCCGATGATGCCGCCATCTCGGAGGCGATCGTCAACCTGGGCCACACCCTCAACATGGAGGTCGTGGCCGAAGGAGTCGAGAACCTGGCAGCGCTGGAGTTCCTACAGAGGTTGCGGTGCGACACGGCCCAGGGCTATCACATCGCCCGCCCGCTGCCCGCCCCTGAGTTCGCCGACTTCGTGGGCGCCTCGGCCCAGCTACGCGCCGGCTGATCAGGCCCGGTGGAGCCGGGTTATCGTGGAAGGACCAACCACCACGACGAAAGCCGGCATGGACACCTCCCACCTCACCCATCTGCGCACTGCCATCGCCCTCTCCCGGACCGCTCGCGAGCGGGGCAACCATCCGTTCGGAGCGATCCTGGTCGACGCAGACGGCACTGTGGTGGCCGAGGCTGAGAACACCGTCGAGACCGACCGGGACGTGACCGGCCATGCCGAGACCAACCTGGTCAGGATCGCCGGTGCCCAATGGACACCGGAGGAGCTGAGATCCCACACGCTCTACACCAGCTGTGAGCCCTGCGCCATGTGCTCGGGGGCCATCTTCTGGTCAGGAATCGGGCGGGTGGTCTATGCCCTGTCGGTGGAGGGATTGCTGGCCTTCTTCGCCAACCGGCCCGACGCCCCGCTGCACCGGATGGGCGGCCGCCGGCTGCTGACCGAGAAGGACGGGGTGGAGGTGATGGGTCCGGCTCTGGAGGACGAGGCCGCCGCCGAGCACAACGGCTTCTGGAGTGAAGGCTGATGCCCGACACCTTCGGGCTGCACGAGGTGGCAGGCGGGGTGTGGGCGGCCGTCGCCCCCGGGACGGCAGGCGCCGCCGTCTCAAACGCTGCCATCATCGACC
>JBPCTX010000154.1:0-2628 GCA_051011455.1 Acidimicrobiia bacterium
TGTGGCTCGGGAACAGCTTCAGGTCCAGCTCGCCATCTGATCCCCGCACGAAACCCGTGCCCCACGACTCGAGATCCCGGACCACATCGATGATCTCTCGCACCCACACCCTGGTCAGGTCGGGGTCGATCAGCTCCCCGCCGTGCTCGAGAATGTCCTTCTCGTGAAGGTCGGGGCTGTCCGTCTGACCCATCGCGGCTGCGAAACCTCCCCGGGCCACGGTGGTGGCGCCGTTGGTGGCTCGCGCCTTAGTGGCCTGGATGACACGGACTCCGGCTTCGGCTGCCTCGAACCCGGCCATCGTGCCGGCAGCCCCTCCCCCGATTATCAGGACGTCGGTCTCATACGAGGTGATCGGCAAGCTCATGGGGCCTGCGAGTCCAGCGACCGGGCCGACTGCCCGGCGTCGGCCATCTCCAGGAAAGTGTCGGCGCAGATGTCAGCGAACTCGGGATCGTTGATGTGGAGGTCAAATCGCCTCAGCGGAGCCTCTTCCAGGAGGTCGCTGAGCACCTCTGCCAAACGAGCATCCGCCTGGGGCTGGTGCCAGTGCCCGACCGGGTTGCCTTCGAGGTCGAAGGTCTGCCTCGATGTGTGTTCACTGAATCCCCGGGTGGGTATCAGCACCGCAACCGGGCCCGAGGCAGCGTTGATGCGCTGCGCCATGAGGCGGCCGAGCGCTTCGTATTCCGGGGCATTGGTGCGCATGAGGAGATTCTGCTCGTTGAATTGGAAGAACTCCCGCTCTTTGAACTGCTCGGGTACTTGCCCTACCCAGAAGTTGGAATGATCGAGAGCGCCGGGAACGATTACCTGGGGCAGTCCGGTCTCTCCGGCGGCTCGCAGCCGCTGCTCCCCCGCGCTGTATACGCCGCCAACCACAAGGTCGATAAGCTCGTGAGTGGTGACATCCACAACTCCGGAGAGGTCGCCTGCGCCCGCCAGCTTCTCGAGCGCCCGGCCGCCCGGCCCCGAGGCGTGGAACATGATGACCTCTCGTCCAGCTTCCCTCAGCCGTTGCTCGACGCGGTCGACACAGCCGGCGGTGCCTCCGAATGAGGAGATTCCGACGAGAGGCGGGACCTCCTGCTGCGGATCTCGTCCCATCCAGCCCCGCGCCATGGCGGAGACAGATCGGGCGGCGTTGTCGATGATCCGGTCTGTTATCCGGTTCGACGAGATGTCGCCTACCGACGGAAACATGACGATGTCGCTTCCCCCGACGTACCACTGGACCGCCGCAGTCGAGGCGACGACGCTCACCATCACCTTGGGAAACAGCAGGGGCATTTCCCGCATCACTCCACACGCCATCGACGTGCCGTTCGCTCCCCCGATGCCCAACCCGCCCTGCAATCGGCCTGAGGCCACCTCGGCACTGAGGAGATCGGCGGCGCCACGGATCATTACTGCGCCCGCCTCGGCTCGAGTTAGGGCACCGACAGACTCCCAGTCGCTGCCACCGACTTCGACCAGCCGGTCGCCGGTGACGTCGGCGCCCGGGATGGCGTGAGGCCTGAGCGAAAAGTCCCACACGGTTGGACGGGATCCGGCAGCCTCGAGAGCGTCACATGCGAGTTTGATGGCCTCACGGTTTGTGTCCATTGTGCCCAGGACGGCAACTACCGGAGCCTGGGACTCTGACTCCCCGGCACTTTCGACCTGGTTGATCACTGGCACCTCGCTGAGGTCTACTGAGTAGAGCACCCACGCAGCCGCCGGGGACTCACTGCAGGTGGATGGTACCGGGCCGCCGGGATCGAGCTCTCCGACGCCACTCCCCGATGAGTCTCAATTCCCCAGCCGATATCTCCACAGGCACCTACGGGGTGGGGTTCTCCCTGAGCCAGGCTCGGAGCAGTTCGACGTTGGCCTGGTGCTGTTCGTAGGTGGCGGAGAAGCGAGTTTCGCCCGAGTGCAGGTTGATGGTCACGTAGAACCACCAGTCGCCGGGCGGCGGAGCCAGGAACGCGTCGAGGGAGGCCTCGTCGGGGGAACAGATCGGAGTGGGCGGTAGACCGTTGTGCCGGTATGAGTTGTACGGCTGGTTGGAGGCCCGTTCTGCGCTGGTGGTGAAGATTCGATCTTCGGACGCCGGGTAGAGGATGATCGAATCCATCTGGAGGGGCCCGCCGCCGGCCAGCCGGTTGGTCAGCACCCTTGCCACGCGGGGCTTCTCGTTTTGGTTGTAGGTCTCCTTCTCGACCACCGAGGCGGCGGTCAAGACCCGGTGCCACTGCTGGCGCGGCACCTGGCGGCCCTCCAATTGGGACACCCAGCGATCCAGCATGGCTTGGACGACGTCGCCTGCGCCGGCATCCTCGGCCGGCTGATAGGCGCCGGGTGCCAGCCACCCTTCCGGGTTGCCACCGGCTTCGGGCGGCAAGTCGAGCTCGGCGATTGCCGCTTCCACCTCGACGGTCTCAAAACCGAAGGCGGAGGCAATGTCGGCCGCCAGGTGCTTGGTGAGAGCGCCACCAGCTGCGACCGCTCCGGGCCCTCCGCCGGGTTTGGGCACGCGGACGTACTCGCTGGCGGGCGCCACCGACGTGGTAGTCGACGCCGGCAGGGTCGTTGTCGTGGTCGTCGTTTCGGCCACAGTGGTCGTCGTCTCAGGCGGGGCGGAAG
>JBPCTX010000155.1:0-4180 GCA_051011455.1 Acidimicrobiia bacterium
CTTCGACACCGTGTACGCCTTCTCGTTGAGCAGGAAGATCAGGTCCGCCTCATAGGACAATCCCGACGCTCCCCTCAAGTGATGGGGCCGAACCCGGCGAACATTCAGACCACTGCCGTCGGCCGCGGTGACCGCGACCACCACAACGTCGTAGTCCATCGCGAGCTCTTTCAACTCCTCGGCCTGACGAATACTTCTCTCGGCATCCGTCCACGACTCATCGCCGAGCGGGATCTTCTGCAGGTAATCGACGAAGAGCACTCCACCGGGGCCCAACTCCATCGCAATCTCACGCAAGCCATCAATCCCGGTGGTTGATCCTGAAGCCCGAATGAGCGCAAGGTCGTCGGCGTACTTCGACATGTTCTCGAGGGCGCTCCGCAGTAGCGGGTCCTCGTCGACCTCATCCCCCAGGCTCCGCTCTGCCAGCGACACCTCCTGGATCACCGCCAACGTCTGAGTTGAGCGGACACCTTCCTCGGAGGCCTTTACCTCCCCGACCTCAACTGCCAGCAGACGGCTGGCCAACGCCTCCTCATCATGCTCATAGCACACGTAGGCGGTGGTGAACCCGCTGGAGGCTATGTTGCGGGCCCACTGCAGGGTGAGCACAGTCTTGCCGACACCGGGGGCCCCACCCACCAGTGTGAGATCGCGGGTTCGTAAACCTCCGTCGAGGACTTTGTCGAGCGGATCGAATCCGGTCGGAGCAATGGTGCCCACGGCCGCATCCTCGAGTCCGAGCACGACATCCGTAAGTGACCGCCCTCCCGCCATCGCTGCCGGCGGTGCTGTGTGTTTGTTCTTGTCGCTCATGGGTTGATCGCCGGGCCCAGGTCACGGAAGATCCGGATGGCGGCCGGGCCAAGCAAGACGATGAACAGCGCGGGGAAGATGCCAAATGCGAGGGGGAAAATCAACAGTACCGGGATCTTCAGGGCCCGCTCCTCGGCCCGCTGGCGTCGCTTGTCGCGCAGTTCGGCAGCCTGGACCCGAAGCACCTGGGCGATAGGAAGTCCGTAGGCCTCCGATTGGATAATCGCGAAGACAAAGCTCTTTAGGTCGGGTACCTCGGTACGGTCGGCCAGGTGGCGCAGTGCGTCCGAGCGAGAAGCACCCAGTTGCATCTCGAGCAGCATCCGTCTGAGCTCGTCGTTCAGTGGGCCGGATCCGGTGGCGACCACTCTCTCGATGGCGCCCTCGAAGCCCAGACCTGCTTCCACGCTCATCGTGATCTGATCGAGACTGTCGGCCAGGTCGCGTTCGATGGTGGCCTGTCGAGCGACGCCTTTCCTGGTAATGACGTAGTCGGGCAGGAAGAACGCTATCAATGTGAGCAATGGGCCGAGCAGAATCGAGAGGTTGACGGTGCGCAGAGGGGTTAGGAGGAAGACCACAGCTACCCCAACTGCGAGGGCAAACTTCGCCAACAACACCAGTTCGACCGGGGTTCTTGCCGTTAGGCCAGCCAATTCGAGCTGACGCTGGAGAGCCTCAACCCGTCCAACCGGACTGATTCGCCTGAGCCGCTCAGCCAGGCCTCGAAACGCCGGTGCCAGCACCCTTTCGCCAGCTCCCTGGCTCAGATGCAGCGCGCGGACGTCGGCCACCATCTCTGAAGAGCCATCCGGGCCCCGCAGCACGTTGGTCGGACTCCGACGACTGCTCACGGTGTAGATCAAGCCAACCAGCGCAAACGCTACGGCTGCTGATCCAAGTAATACTTGCATTACCCCTCCTTCAGAAGACCAGGCGCACGATGCGGCGCATCCAGAAAACGGCAATCACCCAGGCGATTGCTCCACCCACCAGGAGGAACTGGCCCTCGGTGGATGCCGGAAGTTCACCGATATAGCTCGGGTTGATGATGGTTATGACAATTCCCAGTACCACCGGGATCAGTGACAGGATCACCGCTGAGATTCGCCCCTCGGCGCTCAGGGCCTTGACCCGCCGGCGGATGCGGTTGCGATCCCGGATGGTCTCATTGACGGCGTCGAGAATCTCGGCCAGGTCGCCACCGATCTGTCGGTGAATCTGAATCGCCTCCGCTACCCAGCGGAAGTCCTCGCTGTCAACCCGACTCGCTGCTGCCTGAAGAGAGTCATCGAGGTCGCGGCCGAGATGAGTCTCAACCTTGATCCTCTGGAACTCCTCCGCGGTTGGTGAAGGAGCCTCCTCGGCAACCGCGTCGACCGCCTGCAACAGCCCGTAGCCGGCTCGCATGCTGGCGGACATGAGTTGCAGGGTGTCACCGAGTTGCTCGTTGAACAAATTGCTTCTCTCTCGGGCCTTGCCGGAGAGCCACATGGGAAACACCATCACAACGACCGCGGCCAGCAGCAAACCCACCCACGGCCCCACCAGTATCACTCCAACGGCGGCCGCCGCCAGCGCTGCACTCGCGACCAGGACAAGGAACTCGCCGGGTCGCAGGGCCACCCCTGCCCGTTCCAGCGCCGCGTTGACTCCCTGAAGACGGTCTCCCCGGTTGAGAGCGTCTTCTGCCAGGGAACTCGCCGACTCAGCAATGACGCTGAGAGGCGTCCGCTTGGCCTTCGCCCCGGCCTTCTGGGAGGCCGATGGCGTCAGCGTCGACGTGCCGCGAGCCGCCCTCCTCGAGCGGGGTCGAAGGGCGATGACCGTGAACACGATGGAGGCTGCCAAGAAAATCGTGGCAGCACCCAGCCAGCGAGCCGTATCGGTCTCCAGCCAGGACAGCTCGACAAATGTTCCCGCCCGGGGGCTGGGAAGGGGCTCCGGCTCAGGCTGGACTACCACCTCTGGCTCGCCCGTTGCCCCCGGATTCGGGTCGGCAACCGTCGGCGCCGCCGGCAGTTGAACGATACGGGTGCCGGAAGCGACAACCGCACCCCGCACCACCACGAACACATCAAGAGTTGCCAGATCGAACGCGTCTGTAGTGAACTCAAGCCGGTAGCTACTCAGGAGCTCTGAAGCAATGTCCCCGAAAGTGGCCTCGAGCGCGTCGGGATCGTCTGCCGAGATCACTGAGCCTGCCGCGGCTTCGGCCAGAAGCTCGAGAGCCTCACGATCGTTCTCCGGGCTCTGCAACTCGACGGCATAGAAGGCCGCCCCGACATCGCTAAGCGCCTCAACCGCCTCATCAAGCGATCTGCTGCTTACCGTGTCGCCGCCATCCGACAGCAGCACGATCGTTCTACCGGCCTCTGTTTCGTTGGCAAGCAGAGCTGCGGCGGAGAACACTCCGTCGTACAGGGCGGTTTCGCCCTGCGTTCGCAGCAGGCTGATGGCGGAGAGCAGGGTGGGCTTGTCATCGGTGAACTCGGCGGCCAGAGACGCCGTGCTCCCGAAGGCGACCACCGCCACTTGCACTCCCGGGGGCATCTCCTCGATGAACTGGGTAGCTGCAGCCTTCGCTCCGCTCAACGGATCGCCCTGCATGCTCCCGGACACGTCCAGCAGCAGCACCACTTTCAGGTCATCCGAAGCGGTAGCGGTGGCAGTTACAACCCTGGGAACGCCATCCTCGAGGATCCGGAAACTGGGAGTTGCCTCACCAATCAACAGGCTCTCGACGGTAACCGTCAACGAGACCTGGGGGTGCTCATCCACGTCAGCCGACTCGATCGTGACCCCACCGTCCTGCCCAAAGGCCGGACCGGCGATCGACGCCAGCAGCAGCAGGGTCAGTGCTAGTCCGGAGAGTCGCCGTGTCACTCTGATCGCTTCTTTCCGCCACGCCCGTTCCTGCTGTTGGGAACCGACACAGCACCAAACACCGCCGCCGGGATCTCGATACCGAAGTCCTTGAGACGATCTGTGAACTGGGGACGAATCCCGGTTGGCTTGACTGATCCCAGGAAGCGACCCGTCTCATCGCGTCCCGCCGCGTAGTCAAAACGGAACACGTCCTGGATAGTGATCGTGTCACCCTCCATGCCCACCACCTCGGAAATCTGGACTATGCGACGGCTGCCATCCCGCAGCCGGCTGAGGTGAACGATGAGGTCGACCGCGGCCGAGATCTGCTCCCGAATCGCCCGGGCCGGTAGGTCGACGCCCGCCATCAGAACCATTGTCTCGAGACGTGAGAGCGTGTCACGGGGGCTATTGGCATGCACAGTCGACAGCGAGCCTTCGTGGCCCGTGTTCATCGCCTGCAACATATCGAGAGCCTCACCACCGCGCACCTCAC
>JBPCTX010000156.1:0-4830 GCA_051011455.1 Acidimicrobiia bacterium
CTGGGCTCAACCCCGGGGGCGAGAGCAATCACAACCGATCGGTTGGGCTCTTCTCCCTCAGAGAAGCTGCTGACACCTTCGATATCCACGACCGCGTCGTGCACTGTCTTGCGATCGGCCGGATTCATCGGTTCCAGCATGATTTCGCCACCATCATCGAGAACCTGCTCTGCCAGACGCGTGGTGTAAATGCGCAATGCTTCACGACGGCGCTCCTGATAGCCGCCGACATCGAGGCGAAGCCGGGCCCGGCGGTGGGTCTTGCGTTGAACGACGGTGCGCGTCAACTCCCCCACGGACTGCATTATCGAACCCTTAGGGCCAATCAGGGCCTCGGTCTGCTCACCGGTGACGTTTGCCAATATCAGATCGTCCTCGACACTGGTGGCCACGTCCCCTTCGAGACCGAAGCTATCCAACAGTCCGTTGAGGAACTCGGCCACTACAGCAGCCTGGCCTTCGGCGTCGATCTCAACCTCGGGCGCGGTTGACTCTTCCATGGTCCGTTCCTTTGCTTGTTGGCTTTTCTTGGACTGGTTCTGGCGCGACCCGCCTCCTCCACCCTTGGAGGAACCGGTCTTGGCATCAGATGACTTGCGTTGAGTTCGCTCGCGGCTGCTCTTTCCGGATTGCTGAGTGCGGCTCCCGCTCTTCTGATCCTTACCGCCCTGTTTTGAGTCGCCGCGTTGTTGTCCCCCGCCGCCGCCACGCTTGCGACGCCGCTGTCGCTTCTCTTTCGGCTTGCGGGTAACGCGGACGAGGGCCTCTTTCGATCCCATTCCCAAGAACCCCTTGGCCGGCTCTTCGAGAACCTCGATTACCGCTTCGTCTGGCGAGCTCAACCCGAGATCTTCAAGTGCGCCCTGTGTGGCTATTTCAACGGTGCTGCCCCGTACCTCGACCCATTCCATGGTCCTAATACCTCCTACGGCGCTTCTGTTGCTTCTTCTTTGACCCCTGGTACTCCTTCTTGACCGGCTTGGCTTCCGGTTCCTCTTCGGGAGTATCGTCGTCCGGGGGAGGGGCGGCCGCCTTCTCTTCCTCCCGACGCTCATCCAGGCGGATTATCAGGCTCTGCTGTCCGATTCTGACAATTTGACCGGTAGCGATGTAGAGGTCAACACCGGCCAGCAGGCTGTATGAGATGAACCCGAACACCACCGGGAGCACCTTGGTAAATGTCTGCATCTGGCGGGCCTGCGGGGTGTCGTTGGCCGCAGAGCCGTCCTTCTCCCGCCGCTTGGTCAGTTGGGCCTGCTGGTAGTAACCGGTGACGATGATGGAGATCACCAGCAATATGTATGGAATAGCGGTAGTGATTCCGTCCTGAATCGCCTCTGCCGGGGAAACCACCATGTCCATCCCCAGGAAAGTGGTGTCGCCGGCAACAATCGACGCACCCAGATCCGAGTTGTCGGGGAGAAACTTGCCGGGATTGTCGCCCCGGAAACTACGGAGCAGGCTGAAGAGCGAGAACCAGATCGGCAACTGAACCAGCATCGGGAGGCATCCGGCTGCCGGATTCACTCCCTTCTCCTTGTAGAGAGCGACCATTTCCTCGTTGAGTTTCTGGCGATCGTCCTTGTGTTGCTTCTGCAGGTCCTTGACGAGCGGCTGAATCTCCTGCATCGCCT
This sequence comes from Acidimicrobiia bacterium, assembly GCA_051011455.1. Taxonomy (GTDB): domain Bacteria; phylum Actinomycetota; class Acidimicrobiia; order Spongiisociales; family SHLN01; genus SHLN01. The sequence continues at coordinate 1,635 of JBPCTX010000156.1, forward strand.
TCATCGAGCGGGTTTGCTTCAGTGTCAAAGGGAACAGAGCAACATTGACTACAACCGTGAGGACCACGATGGCCAGACCGACATTTGGGAATATCTGGTAAAGGAACGAGAGGACGGTCCCTAGGAATTGGCTAATCGGATCAAACACTGGTGGGCTCCTGGCTGGGTGGGACCGGTTGGTGTACGAACCCGTCGGTGCCCCACGGGTTGCAGCTAACGACCCTTCTCGATGCCATCCAGGTTCCCCGCAACGCCCCGTGGACCTCGACTGCCTCGACCGCGTATGCCGAACAAGTCGGCAAATAGCGGCAATTGCTGCCGGTCAGGGGAGAAATGACCCGCTGATACCCGCGAATGACTGCCCGGATCCAATACGCCGGCTGATACCAGCGCAGTTCGTCGCTCACCGCTCGTCCTTCCCGGAGATCAACCCGATGATGTCATGCATGGCGATCTCGTTGCATTCAGGGCTGGCAATCAAGATGTAATCGGTGTTGGGACGGAGATTGGCCTGGGATGCGGCCTCCCGCAACCTCCGTTTGGCCCGATTTCGATTGACTGCGTTGCCCACTTTCTTACCGGCCACGATACCTATTCTCGGCACCGCCGACGGTCCTTCCAGCACCAGAACGGTGAGCCCGGTGGCTCGCAGCCGCTGCCCCCGACGGAAGACCCGCTGGAAGTCGTCGCGGTTGCGAAGAGAAACGAATCGTTGGCTACGCCGCGAGGCGCTTCCGGCCTTTCGATCGGCGACGGCGCAATATCTCGCGGCCCGCGCGCGTACGCATACGCGCCCGAAATCCGTGCTTGCGCTTGCGGCGTCGGCTCTTAGGTTGATACGTTCGTTTCATGGCTTCCGTTCGACCGAGGAAGACTACGGAGCGCCTGGATATATGTCAAAGCTTCCCGGGACTCATTTTGGGAGGCTCCGGGGCTCTGCCAGGGCTGAAGCGCGAATGATTTCCTAGACCAGCGAAAACCGGGGGAGAGCGTTTTGCCATCACAGCGCGAATACCGACCCACCAAAACCCCCTGTTTTCAAAGGAAAATCGCCTGTTTTGCTTTTAGCACTAAGACGACTGTACGCCGGGTTTTGGCGTTCTTGAGGCTTATCGACGGGGTCCATATAATGCCGCTGCGCTGGACCGAGACCTTCCCAGTGGAGAGGCGACAACGGGGCTGTTGTCAACCGCTACCTCGGTTCTCCACACGCTGTGGATAATTCTGTGGACGATCTGAGATAGGCGGAGGACAGTTGAAACCCCAATCTGTGAGCGATGTCTGGGAGCAGTATCGCCAGGCATTGCGCAACCGCGTGACCCCCGTCACCTGGCAGACCTGGCTCGAGCCCCTCGACTATCTCGGTGAGGAAGATGGCACCCTCACGATCTCAACGCCCAGTGAATTTCACCTCCGATGGGTAAACGAGAAATACGCCAACCTGCCCACCTCCCGTGCCACCGACCTGTATGGGAGCCGTGAAGTCCATCTGGAAGCGCGGCCCGTCGACGAATATCTCCACAACGCCGACGTCCTCGAGGACGAGCCCCGGGCCGAACCCGTGGCGCTGGCGCCGGGCAGCCCACCATCAGCCGCCCCCAAGTATTCATTTGAGAACTTCATCGTCGGTCCCTCCAACCGGTTTGCCTACGCAGCCGCCATGGCCGTTGCCGAGCAACCCGGCAAGCACTACAACCCGCTCTTCATCTACGGCCCGGCCGGGCTGGGGAAAACCCATCTCCTCCACTCGGTGGCTGCCCAGTCACGTGAGATAAACCCCGCCCTGGTGATGCGATATGTCACCTCCGAGGAATTCTTCAACGACTTCGTGGACGGAATCCGTCGCAAGCGCATGGACGAGTTCAAGAACAGGTACCGGCGCATCGACATTCTGTTGTTGGACGATGTCCAATTCTTCGAGGGCAAGGAGCAGATCCTCGAAGAGTTCTTCCACACTTTCAACACGTTGCACCAGGCCGGAAGCCAGTTGGTCATTACCTCGGACCGCCACCCGCGCCACCTCTCCACCCTGGAGGATCGCCTGCGGAGCCGATTCGAGTGGGGCCTATTGACGGACATCCAGCCACCCGACGTCGAGACCCGACTGGCCATCCTCCACAAGAACGCCGAGTTCGCTCCTCGTCAGGTACCGGAAACGGTCCTGGAGTTCATCGCCTCCCACGTGCCGAATAACATCCGGGAGTTGGAAGGCGCACTGACCCGCATCACGGCCTATGCCGCCCTCACCCAGCAGGAGATCACGCTCGACATGGCTACGGATGTATTGCAGGACCTGATCCCGACCGCCAGTCAACGCGTGCTTCTCCCCGAGGAGATCATTGGAGCAACCGCGGCCGCCTGCGGCCTGAGCCCGACCGATCTAGTTGGCCCCAGCCGCCGCCAGCCATTGGTCCGAGCCCGCCAAACCGCCATGTACCTGTGCCGGGAGTTGACCGACCTATCGCTTCCCAAGATCGGACGGGCTTTCGGCGGACGTGACCACACCACCGTTATGCACGCCCTCGAGCGGGTCAAGTCCTTGATGATCGAGGACAAGGCGACCTTTGACCAGGTGACCGCCCTCTCCCAGAATTTGCGCGGGGCCTGAACTGTGACCCGTCAGGCTGCAACCTGTGCACTTCCGGTGTGGAAAAGCCCCGCCAACCTGTTGACATCCCGGCCCCCATCCACAGCCGGCCGGAGCATCCGTCACAGTCGGTGGATATGCTCGGAAGTCATGCACAACCCGGGCAGTCCAATAACCCTTGCGTCAATTGACGTTTGGCAGGGTTACCCACAATCCACACCCCCTACTACTACGACTACCTATCAAAGATCAAGAAAAGAAGAAGAAGGAGACACCCTGTGCACTTGAGAGCAGAACACGACGATCTCGCCGATGTGCTTGCCCGGGCCACCCGGGCGGTTGGGACCAGGGCTCCGGTGGAGGTCTTGCAGGGGATCCTTTGCGAAGTTCAGGGCAACCGCCTGCGCGTCACCGGCAGCGATCTGGAGATGACGGTGCATACCAGCCTCGAAGTCGAGGCCCTGGAGGAGGGGAAGGCGGTAATTCCGGCCCGGTTGGCTGCCGAGGCGGTTCGCAAACTGCCGGCCGGGGCTGTCACCATCCGGACCGACGAGGGGGAAGTGGAGATCACCGGAAACGGTCCCAGCTTCCGGCTCCGTCAATTGGCCG
>JBPCTX010000157.1:0-3227 GCA_051011455.1 Acidimicrobiia bacterium
GGCCAAGCGAGCCGACACCGGTACCACCGGGCATGCCATCCCGGGTGGTGACGGTTTCGGGGCGGTCCCCATCAACTTGCACTTCCGACCGGGAGTCAACCCGGTTGCAGAGATGATCGCTTCGGTGAAGCGCGGCCTGTTTGTGCCTTCAACTACTGCCGGATACTCGACCCACGCACTCAGGTGGTGACCGGTCTCACCCGCAACGGTACGTTCCTGATTGAGGACGGAGAGATTGGCGGTGCCGTCTCCAACCTCAGGTTTACTCAATCATTCGTCGAGGCGCTGTCCCCGGGGCGGGTGCTGGGCCTGGGTGACGACGCCCGGATGGCCGATAGCGAGGCCGGGCCGGGGATGACTTCGGCCCCCAGCCTGCACCTGGCAGCATGGAATTTCACCGGGGGAGCCCAGGGCTGAGTTTCGCTGGGGCTCGCAAGCTGGCAAACTGGCGGCTAGCGCCCGATAGGAGAGACAAATGGGACTGATGGACACGATCAAAGGCTGGTTCGGCATGGCCAAGGATGCGGCCGGAGACGTCGCCGAGTCGGCCGGGGACATGGCCGGCAAGGCTGGTGACATGGCCGGAGATGCTTTCGACGCAGTGAAGGACAAGGCCGAAGACGTTGTCGACTCGGTGAAAGACACATTCGACGGCGACGATGACGGTGATGGCGCCTCCGAGGAGCCGGCCGCCGAGTAACGGACGCCTTTTGACAAACGGAGAGAGAGCCTTGACGGGCTCTCTCTTTCGCGTCGGGACTCTGTTGGCTGTGGCCGCCGGCGGCGCGGCAGGGGGACTGCTGCGGGCCGGGTTGGGCGAAGTTGAAACCGGCTGGCCGTGGCCGACGCTGCTCGTCAACCTGGCCGGCGCCTTCCTGCTCGGCCTTGTGGTCATGTACGGCCGGCGCCACTGGTCACCGACTCTGGTGGCCGGAGTCTCGGTCGGCTTGCTGGGGGCGCTCACCACCTTCTCCACCGTGACCGGGGAGCTGTGGGGGATGCTCGATGCTGGCGATTGGTCGACGTTCTACTCCTACACAGCAGCCTCGTTGCTGGGAGGGTTGGTGGCGGCCGGAACCGGCGTGCGCGTGGGGAGGTTCGTGCGGTGATCTGGCTGGGGGTGGCCGCCGCTTCTATGGCCGGGGCAGTCGGACGCTACGGCGTCATGGCCGGGTTGGAGGGCAGGCTTGATCGAGACATTCCGTGGGGGACTGCCCTCGTCAACGTGAGCGCCGCCTTCTTGCTCGGCTTGCTGGCCGGTTCGAGCCCGGCCGAGAACACTGCCCGGCTGCTGGGTGCGGGCTTTCTCGGCTCGTTCTCAACATTCTCCACCTGGATGGTCGAGGGGATCTTTCTGGCCGGGACCGGAACTCCGCGCCAGCTGATTCGGGCTGGCTGGTGGGTGGGCGGAATGCTGGCCATCGGAGTTGCCGCCTTCGGGTGGGGACACATGCTGGCCCGGTAGCCTGCCCAGATGCGGCCCTTCCTTTCCGACCCGACCCCATTCGGGGTCGCTCACCGGGGCAGCCGCCTGCTGTGGCCGGAGAACACGATGGAGGCCTTCCAGGCTGCCGTCGACCTCGGCTACCGGTACCTGGAAACCGACCTCCACCAGACCTCCGACGGCACCCTGGTCGCATTCCACGATGACTCGCTCGATCGCACTACCGACGGATCGGGCCAGGTGTCGGTCAGGACCTGGGCCGAGCTGGCCGAGCTCGACGCGGGATATCGGTTCGCCGCCCATGAGGGCTATCCCCGGCGGGGCAAGGGAGTCCGTATCCCCCGATTGGAAGAGGTGTTCGACGCGTTCCCGTCGATCCGACTGATCCTCGACCTGAAGGAGGCGGGTTTTGAAGCCGACCTGGCCGAGTTTCTGCGCTCGCGGGGCCTCGAGGACCAGGTGATCGTGGGAGCTTTCTCGGACAGCCGTCTCGGCAGGTTCCGGAAGGCAAGCGGCGGCAGGGTGGCAACGTCCTCGGGCCCGGCCGAGACGCTTGCGCTGTGGACGGCGGCTCGATTCCGGCGCTCGCTTCGATTGAAAGCCGACGCATTGCAGATTCCGGAGGAGTTCGCCTTCATCGATTTGCCCGATCGCAAGCTGGTGGAGGCATCCGAGGCCGGCGGCAGGCAGGTTCACGTGTGGACCGTCAACGACCCCGATCACATGACCCGCCTCCTCGACACCGGAGTCCACGCCTTAATCACGGATCGGCCGGACGTCTTGAAGCAACTCCTGATCGCCCGGGGTGAGTGGCGTTAAGCGGGTGCCCGGCGCCCGTTACCCGGTCGGGTGGATGCCTTTGAGGCGGTGGCCAGCAAGCATTGGGTAGCAAGGTGTTGGGACGGCGTTCTGGCTGATAGCTGAAAGCTGAAAGCCGATAGCCGGCGGCCGCAGGCCGCCTCTCAGCCCGCGAAGAACCAGAACCAGGCGGCGGCTGCGATTACACCGAAGAACATGGCGGCCTTGAAGGCGCTCTTGGCTACTCCGTAGAAGAACCCGACCACGGCCAGGATGCCAACCACCACTAGAAGAGCGGTGAGAGCCGGATTGCTGCTGGCTACGTCGAGGAATTCACTCGGGATCTTGTCGACCACCGTGTCCGGTAACTGGTCGATGATTTCATCCGGCAGGGTCTCGAGGCCCTCATCACGAATCTGGTCGATGATGCTGGGAGGAAGGTCCTCGACCACGTCGGGTGGAAGATCGTCGACAAGGTCCGTCAAGATGTTCATCGCGGCACGAGGCTAGCGGTCCCTTCCGTTTACGCGAGCACCCCGGCCGGGTCCCGATTGTCTAATGATCTGGGGCGGCCGGGCCGATGGAATCGGGTAGCCCGCAGAAAGATTCTCGATGCAGATCGACATGTTTCGCTTCGACGGTCGCGCCTGGTCGAAGCAGTTTCCGGACCTCGATTCGGATCGAACCCTCGTCGCGGTATTCGGGGCGTCGTCGTACTTAGACGACCCCGAGCCGATCAGGGAGCTGGCCAGCGCCTTCCCCAACAGCCACATCGTCGGCTGCAGCTCCTCGGGGGAGATCTACGACGAATCACTGTCCGACGGCTCTCTGTCAGTGGCCGTGGCACGATTCGAGGACACCCGATTGAAGACTGCCGTCGAGCCGATCGGACCCGACGGGTCGCTCCGGTCCGGCCGCGACCTGGGCGGCGCCCTTGTGGCCGACGATCTGAAAGCGGTGTTCTTGCTGTCCGATGGCCTCAATG
>JBPCTX010000158.1:0-3815 GCA_051011455.1 Acidimicrobiia bacterium
TGGAGGTGGCAGGGCACCCGATGGGTTCTAGTCCTGGTAATCGCGGTAGGGGCGGCCGCCTGCGCGGACAGCAACTCAGAGCCGACCCGCCCCGACCCGGCTGGAAACCTGTGACGAGTTGGCCGACATCTTTGTCGATGGGTCCTAGCCGGCGCTCGAGCCCAGCGACCTCCTAGCTGCCGGCGCCGTGCTCAGCTTGCCCCCCAATGTGGCCCTCCATAGCCTGGCTACGTGGACGCTCGACCTGATAGAGCGGCCGGGTCAAGGAGGCACAGCATGGCATACGAGGACACCACGATCAGCCAGGATTCGCCTATCGGCGAACTCGAATACGTGGGCGGCTATCCGACGCAAGCCACCATCGATAGGGCGTATGCGGCCTTAGATCGCCAGCGCGCCACCCAGGCCTACCTCGAGTTCATGCCGATGACCTCCGTGAACTCCATATTCGAGGCCCACATACGCGACTACGGGATGACGACTCCGGGCGACGTCGGCGTCTACGTAGAGCCGGGCATCGGCAAAGTCGAAGCAATCGGTCTCACCTACAACACCGAGAGCGTCTACGCCACCGCCAATACCGATCTGGCCGAGACCGGTCCCGTAGTGGTGGAGACCCCGCCCAATGTGCTGGGCATCGTGGACGACGGCTGGCAGCGCTGGCTCACCGACCTCGGGAATGCCGGTCCCGATCAGGGCCGAGGTGGCAAGTACCTGCTCTTGCCTCCCGGCCACGATGGTGATGTGCCTGAGGGCTACTTCGTCGTCGAGTGTCCTACCAATCGCAACTGGATAATGGTGCGAGGCTTCGTGCAGGACACCGGCACGGGTGACGATGCTCTGGCCTACTACCGGGAACGCTTCCGCATCTACCCCTTGGAAAGCGGTCCACGCGACGATGCCAAGTACGTCAGCCTGACCTCGGCAGGTGGTAACACCTCCCACCCCCGCGATGCCTCCTACTTCGATCTGTTGAACCAGATCGCGCAGCGCGAACCGACCTCGGCCTTCACCCGCTACGAACTGGGTCTGCTGAAGGCTCTCGGTATCGAAAAGGGCAAGCCGTTCGAACCTGATGAGCGGATGCGCCTGGCCCTCGCCGAAGGGGTCCAGGTCGGTGAGGCCATCGCCAAGGCCAACGCGTACGCCAACCGGCGGGAGGGGGTACGGCTCTATCCGGACCGGAAGTACGAGTTTCTCTTCATCGGGGGTCGGCACGACTTCATGGCCGGGGATGCCCTGTGGATCGACGCTCGCACCCTCTTCCACTACGAAGCGATCGTCGTGACGCCCGCGATGACGGCCAAGATGGTGGGGATCGGCTCGCAATACCTGGCCTGCTACCGGGACGCCGATGACGAGTTCCTCACCGGCGACCATCTCTACCGGCTGCATCTGCCGGCTGGCATACCCGCCAAGAACTTCTGGTCGGTCACGGTGTACCACCCGGATACCCGCTCTCTGCTCCAGAACGGAAGCCCAAAGCCAAGCGTGTCCAGCTATGACGAGCCTGTGGTCAACGATGACGGATCGGTCGACCTCTGGTTCGGACCCGAGGCGCCGGAGGGCAAGGAAAGGAACTGGGTACGCACAATCCCCAACGAGGGGTGGGAGATCCTGTTTCGGCTCTACGGTCCGCTGGAACCCTTCTTCGATCAGAGCTGGAAGCCGGACGACTTCGTAAAGGTCGACTGACGGCCCAGGCCGGTCGGCAGGGTCGGCTATCCTCCCGGTTCGTCCGGGCGCTTAGCTCAGCGGGAGAGCGCTGCCTTCACACGGCAGAGGTCACTGGTTCGATCCCAGTAGTGCCCACGGCCAGAAACACCTACTGCGTCTGGCGGTTCGGCGGGTCTCTGGCTTGTTTCGGCGTCGTGAGCATCCGTTCACAGCCGGCGTCGGTTCGGCTAGAACCTCCGCTGGCCTCCGACATAGGGGCCCTTGGCCCCGGCCAGGTGTTCCTCAATGCTCGGTCCGCCGAGGGCGTCGCGTTTTGCCATGCCCACCCGGAGGCTGAGGTAGAGGAGGGGCAGGATGGTCGGCCATGACGTGATTGTCTTCCACACCGCGAGCATCTCAGGCTGTTCTATCGCATACATCCAGGCCTGCACCAGCCCCCGGATGGCGAAGTACCAGAACCAGATCCAGGAGACGCGACTGTAGGCCGGCCGAACATCGTCTCTCCAGTACCAGCTCCGGGGCCACTTTCGAAAGGCCCAGCTGGACCATCCCGCCAGCGGTCGCCTGACGAGGATCGAAACTAGGAATGCTGCAGCCCACCCCAGGGCCGTCACGATCCCGGGGAGGAAGTAGCTCTCGGCCCGGCCGGAGCGAAGAGCGAGGAAGGCTGCGAACCCAACCGCACCGATGCCCGCCATTGCATAGACCACCTGCTGGCCTTTGCGGATCCGCCACAGCGCCACCAGCAGGCCGGAGGCGATGGCCACGGTCGCGGCCACCCCCAGGCTCCACAAGGCGTTGGCGGCTACGAACAAGAGGGGAGGGGCGAACGAGTCGCCGAGCGTGCGGTCGCCCACGAACAGGCTGGAGATTTCTTCGCGGATGTCTTCGTTGACGGTGTTTGCCATATCAGGCGTACGAGGCGGCGGTACCTAGAGGACTGTAATCACTCGGGCTTTGATCGGATCCTGGTCGCCGTGCGATCGCAGGCTCGACGGGCAGGCTCCGAGGGATTGTCCGTCTCCGACAACGTCCGCTTCTAGCGGTCACATCTAGCAGCGGCCGCGGTGCGCACTCCTGATCAAACAGACGATTGCCTATGGCGTCGTCCAGTCGGACATGGTTTCGGGTCCCCGTTCAGCTCGACAGGAAAACGTTTGCCTACTATGGTCCTCCAATCGATTATTCGATGGCGTTCTTGGTTGCTACACCCATGGACGCCGGGACCTCAAAGACGGGCGCCCGATGAGAGTGAAACGAGCTGACGTGTCGACGATGCCGGCCAAGGATTGGCGCGTGGAGCGGGGCCTCGTGTGTGCCCCGGGAGTGGCCTGATGTCACTGCTGTTGGATTCTGCCGTCATTGGCATCTTCGATGCTGGGCCGCTGATTCTGGCGGCGATGGGCTTCTCCCTGATCTACTACCTCAACGGATTCATCAACGTTGCGTTTGCTGAGAACGTCACCCTGGGCGCCTATTTCGCCGTGATGTTCAATAACGTTCTCGGGCTGAACTTCTATCTCACGATCATCCCGGCTGCAGTCATGGCCGGGTTCGTGAGCGTCATCACCTATCTGGTCGTCTATCGGCCGGCCATGAAGAGAGGTGCCGGCCAGACCGAGTTGATCGTTATGTCGGTCGGCCTGTCGTTCCTCATCCGGCATGGCACGAGGCTGGTGGTGGGACCCTCACTCAAGAACTTCGACGTCTCGCCGCCGTCGTTCGTAAAGATCTTCGGGATGCTCGTCACATCTCACCAGATCGCTGCGCTGGCATTGGTCGCGCTGACTGCGACAGCCCTGTACCTCTTCATCTACAAGACCAGTTATGGGGAGCGGATGAGGGGTCTCGCCAGCAACGAGGACCTCGCCCTGGTGAGCGGAATCAACCCGACGAAGGTCTCGATCTTGATCTGGTTCTCCGGAGGAGTGGCGGGTGGCCTGGCCGGTGTCTTCTACGGGGTCTTCGCCTTCGTTGAGTACGACCTCGGATGGAAGATCATCCTGATCGTCATGACGATCGCCATCATCGGAGGAGTCGGGAACATGCGGGGAGCGGTGGTGGCAGGGATCGCCATGGGCATCGTCATATCGGCCATCACATTCGTCTCCAAGCCGTTGCACGCGCAGTCCGCGGCG
>JBPCTX010000159.1:0-5810 GCA_051011455.1 Acidimicrobiia bacterium
GGCCGGACCACCCGAAGGGGTGCGCACCCAGCGGCTCCTCACGGTGGTACAGGCCAAGGCCATCCAACAGGTCAAAGCTGAGCCGACCGACAAGGTCAACGTCTGGCCGCACCTGCTGGCGATCGAGTTCGTCGCCCTCCTAGCGGTGACTGCGGTGCTCATCGTGATCTCAGTGATCATCAACGCCCCCTTGCTCGAGGCTGCCAACTTCAACCTCACGCCCAACCCCTCCAAGGCCCCCTGGTACTTCCTGGGCCTGCAGGAGCTCCTCTCCTACTTCGACCCAATGATCGCCGGCGTGCTCATCCCGGGTTTGATCGGCCTGGTCGGCCTGATGGCGGTCCCCTACATCGACCGCAACCCCTCGGTGCGTCCTGCCGACCGCAAACTCGCCATCATGATGTTCACCTTCTTCCTGATGGGAGCGGCGACGCTTGTGATCCTCGGATCATTCTTCAGGGGGCCGGGTTTCAACTTCACATATCCGTGGAGCGACGGTGTCTTCTTTGACGACTTGAAGGATTGGCTCGAATGAGCGTCGGCCAGGCAGTAGCTCTCGGGATCGCAGTGGTGGCGCTGCTATCGACCGTTGCCATCTTCGCTCTCGCCTGGCGACGGGACGAGGACTCGGCCCAGGTCGGCAAGTTGGACAAGGAAGCCCGCCGGGCCGCCGCCCGCCAGCCTTCCTTTGCCACCACCGCCGCCGCGCCGGCCACGGAGGCCACAGCTGAGCCCGAGGAAGCGCCCGAGCCGTCGACGGCGCCGTCGCGCGAGGTGAAGGAGCTAACAGAGGCCCAGTACGGCGAAACCAGACGCCAGTTCTTGAACCGGGCGACCGGCATCTCGTTCGGAGCCTTCCTCGCCTTTTTTGGCATCACTTCTCTGGCGTTCATGTGGCCCAAGCTCAAGGGCGGATTCGGCGGCAAGATTGACGCCGGAGACGTCGGTGACATCAAGCAAGCGATATTCCAGGCCGACGGCTCGATCGAGCCCTTCTACGTGGCCGAAGCCAAGACCTACATCGTCCCGTTCGACGAGAGCGTCATCGACGACACCGACTTCGCCGGAATCGGTGTGGTCGCCGACGGTCTTACCGGGCTGTTCCAGAAATGCGTCCACCTGGGATGCCGGGTCCCATGGTGCTCCTCATCGCAAGGCTTCGAGTGTCCGTGCCACGGGTCCAAGTACAACGCGGCCGGCGAGTACGAGGCCGGCCCGGCCCCTCGCAATCTGGACCGCTTCGCCGTTGAGATCGTGAGCAACCGGTTCATCATCAACACGGGTGCTATTCGCGACACGGCCCGCTCCAAGGTCAGAACGGTGCAATACCCGCAGGGCGTGAACTGCCTGTGAGGATCACATGAGCCTCGGGCCCTTTGCCGTCGGGATCGCCGTCGTCTTCTTGCTGCTCGGGCTTGCCTATCTGGTCAACAGCGGCCGGGGACCGCGGCCCGGGCGGGAGGTGCCGCCCAACCTGCAGCCCTACCTGACCGACGAGGAGTTGGAGACCACCCGGCTCAACCGGACGCTGACGGCAGCCTTGTTCTCGTCTGCCCTGCTCGCCATCGCCCTTCCCGTGTACTTCCTCACCGAGACGGGCCGGCAGGCCGACTTCGAGGAACTCTTTCACGAGGAAGCCGTCCACATCGGAGAGCTCATCTACATGGAGCAGTCGGCCGACAACCCGGAGGGATTCGGGTGCATAACTTGCCACGGTGCCGAAGGGGTCGGGGGCGGAGCCGACTTCATTGATCCCCGCACCGGGGCCAGCGTCACCTGGGCAGCACCGCCCCTCAACGACATCCTCTACCGCTACGACCGGTCCGAGGTGCGCTTCTGGCTCACGTGGGGTCGGCCCGGCACCCCGATGCCGGCCTGGGGCGTATTGGCCGGGGGTCCGCTCAACAGCCAGCAATTGGACTTCGTCATCGCTTACCTGGACTCGATTCAGATCTCACAGGATGAAGCGCTGGCGGCGGTCGACTCGCGAGTGGGAGCAGAGCTGACCTCGCTCTCCGGTGCCGATGCCGCCATCGCCAAGCTGATCGAGGACGAGACCGGTGAGTTGTCGGCCATCACAAGTGCCCCGGAGCGGTGGAAAGCAGCAACAGTCTTGGCCGCCAATCTGGAGAGCATCCTGGCGGCAGCCGGCTCGGGCCTGGATTCGGACTTCGATGGGCTCAGTGATGACACGGAGATCAACATCACCCGCACCTCGGAGCTGGCATTTGCCAACGTCGGAACCGATGCCACCGAGGCGAGCACCGCCGCCGCCGACCGCCTCATCCTTGAACTGGATGTCTTCAACGCCTTCTCAACCACCGATGACACCGGGGAGCCCGTTCCGGACATGGAGGCGGCCGAAGAGCTGCTGGCCGAGTTGGAAGGCCAGATTCTGGCCCTCGACCCGATCGTGGCGAACAACGACCTGCTGATCGAGACAGCCGAGCAGACACTGGTCAACCTGGAAGGGGCGCGAACTGAAGCGCGTTTCGCGGTCGACTTCGACGAGCTGGCTGAGGGCCACTTCGATGGTGACGTCGAACAAGCGCAGAGGGCTTACGGTCTCTACTCGTCCTATTGCGCCCGCTGCCACACGGCCGGCTTCTCAGCCGGGTGGGCTGCGACGTTCGAGCCCGGTTCGGGTGCCATGGGGCCGTCCCTGCGCACCGGCCGCACCGAGGTGCAATTCCCCGACGCCGAGGATCACTACGAGTTCATCCTGGAAGGATCGGACAACGGGCAGGCCTACGGCGTCAACGGCATCGGGCGGGGATGGATGCCCGGCTTCGGAGCGGTGCTCTCACAGGATGACCTGCGCTTGATCGTTGACTTCGAGAGGAGCCTCCGTTGATTGATATCACGCTCCCCGACAGCGTTGTCTTCCGCGGATTGTTTGTAACCGTCGGCGCCGTGCTGGTGTTCTACGGCAGCGTCTACCTGCTGGTCTATACCAACCTCGGCAAGAAACTGGGGTTCCTGGTCTCGGGCGCCGGCCTATTCGGTTGGACCACGCTCAACAGCCTTCTCTTTGTCATCTATGCCCCGCGTGGACCGCGGCCCGCCAGCATCGACGGGCTGAACTTCTTCGAGGTCCGGGTGGTTGCCCTCAGCTTCATGGTGGGATCGGCCATCCTCTTTGCCATGTTCGTGATTGCGCTCGACCGCTACGAAAAGGCAGATTCCGACGCGGTCTGAAGCTCCCTAAGCTTGTGATTAGGTGAAAGGCATTCCCCCCGCGACGGTGCAACGGCTTCCGATCTACCTTCGGTGCCTCAACGACTATTCGGCCCAGACCATCTCGTCGGAGAGTCTCGCCGAACTGGCCCGGGTCAACTCGGCCAAAGTGCGCAAGGATCTTTCTTTCCTCGGGTCGTACGGGACCCGAGGAGTGGGATACGACGTAGACCACCTCGTCTACCAGATCAGCCGGGAACTAGGACTCACCAAGGATTGGGCAGTTTGCATCGTCGGCATGGGCAATCTGGGCAGCGCCCTGGCTCGCTACGGCGGTTTCGCCGACCGGGGTTTCGCAGTCCTCGGGTTGTTCGACTCGGACCCCCGCAAAGTGGGAAAGAAGGTCGGGGGAAGGGAGGTCGAGTCGCTCTCCCGGTTCAAGAAGATCGTCAAGGACCGCGACCTGTCGATTGGCGTGATCACGACTCCTGCCGGGGCTGCCCAGGAAGTGGCCGACCGGATGGTGACGGCCGGGATCACATCCATCCTCAACTTCGCTCCAGCCGTGCTTTCGGTGCCCGACGGAGTCGACGTGCGACGGGTCGATCTGTCAACTGAGTTGCAGATCTGCAGCTTCTACCTGGCTCGATCGATGGGCGAGAGAGCCGGCTGACCCCACCTGCTCTGCCAACCCTCTACTCTGGTATGCAACGGGAAGGGTCCACTTGGCTGATCGCCACTATGTCCAGCTAGTCACCAAGGCAAACTGCCCCCTCTGTGAGTCGGGTGCCGATACCTTGCGACGCGCCGCCGCCAAGTTCGACATCTCTGTGACCGAGGTCGATATCTTCGAGGACGACGACATCTACGACGCCTACTCCACCCGGGTCCCCGTAGTCCTCGCCCCCAACGGCTCCGTCATCGACGAAGGCAAACTCTCGCAGGCGAAACTGACGCCGGCTTTGTTGCGGCTGAAGGTCTCTGGCTGAGCTTCGCAGCCATCAGCTGTCAGCAGTTCAGCCGGCTATCAGCTTTCAGCAATCAGCTATCAGCCAGCAGGCGGCAATCAGCTGTCAGCTTTCAGCTGTCAGCCAGAACGCGACGCCAGTTCGTTGGAGTCGGGACTCTGCTTACTGCTGGAACGCCTACGGCGTTCCTTGCGAGTTGCTTCGCAGCTCGAGAGCGACTCGGGTAACAGGTAACGAGAACCGGGTCTAACCTCTTCGAATTGTGCGCCCTGTAACCACCATCGTCATTGTCGTTTTGTTGGTGATCATCGTGGTGGCGGCGGTGATCAAGATCATTCAGGTGTTCTGATCCTTCAGCCGGGCGGCCGCAACACCACCTGATGGCCCTCTGCCAAGTTGAGACGATCGGCCGCGCTCCCCTCCCGCACCGCGATCGCCAGCAAGCCGTACGAGTCGATATGCAGCAACGGCTGGCCGGGCTCGACGTCTCCGTAGGCAGCCAGCCACGGCAGCTCATACTCAGTGGCTCCCACCTGCACGATCACATCCTCCCCTGGAGCAAGGCCAAGGCCGGCCAGATCGTCGGACGCGACGTTGGTTTGGCAGTTCCCGAACTGATCAAGCCACCACACCTCGCCCCGGACGCCTTCTCCCTCCGGCTCCACCAACGGCAAAAGCAGCGGAGTCAGGGAGTCATTGTCCAGCGCCGGGCCCAGATCGCTCAGGGCAGCCTGGTCGGCGGCCAGCACAGCGGCAGCCGGAGCGAACACATCGCGCCCATCGAACGTCGCGCCGCCCATGGATGGAATCCGGAATCGCTCATCCTCCAGGGCCACAACCGCAGTGGCCCCACCCACCATGGCCACCGCAGGAGCCAGCACCCCGTTGTCGGGGCCTACGAAGTAGCCCCAGGGTGTCTCGGCCGCGATCGGACGCCGCTTGGTTCCAACTCCGGGATCGATCACGACCAGCGCCACTCCCTCAGGCAGGTACTGGACTGCCCTGACCAGAGCGAGAGCTCCGGCCCGAACATTTCCCCGCGGAACTCCATGCGTTACATCGATCACCCTCAGCTCGGGCTCGATACGGGCAATAACCCCGTGCACAACGCCGACGAATTCATCGCTAAGGCCGAAGTCGGTGAGAAAGGAGATGGGTCGCACGACGCCAGAGCTTAGGAAGCTTCCGGATTGGCCTCTTCGAACGAGTTGGAGCGGGGACGGATGAGGCCGGCCACGTACAGAGTCTGTGCTCCCAGGGCCAGCACACCGGCGGCGGCCAGCCCACCTCCGGTCGGAATCGTCAGTGCGGTCGGGATGAGGGCACCGAACACCCACGAAAGCTGGAAGAGCGTCTCGGCCCGAACGAAGGCGCGGCCGCGGTCCTCATGAGAGACCGACCGTTGCAATAGGCCATCAAACGCCAGCTTGGCCACTCCCCATGCGAATCCGGCGGCAGCGGCCAGGGCGGCGCCGGCAAAGAGACCGAAGGCCTGAGCAGCGATGAAGGCGGCGGCGGCCTCGATCGCCAGAGCGGCCACCACCATCGGCTCCTCTCGCAGCAGCCGCTCCAGAAAGGCCGCCACCATCGCACCGAGGAAGTATCCGAGCCCGGCTGCCGGCCGCCTCGGAAATGGCCCCCAGCCCGGTTGCCAGACCCCCGCCG
>JBPCTX010000160.1:0-9033 GCA_051011455.1 Acidimicrobiia bacterium
CTCGTCTACGAGGTTTACCAGGACCTGGTGGAGGGCAAGATCGCGGATTTGGTGGCGGAAGCCGTTGCCAAGTGGCCTGTGATGGGTGTTGCCGTCCACCACCGCACCGGGCGGGTCGAAGTCGGAGAGGCCTCAGTGGCAGTAGTAGTGAGCGCCGCCCACCGGGCCGATGCCTTCGAGGCTGCCCGATTCCTCATCGACGAACTGAAAGCCAAGGCCCCCATCTGGAAACAGGAACACTGGGATGGGGGAGTGGAGTGGATCGAGGGATCCTGAGCAACCGGCTTTCGGCCATCAGCCTTCGGCCATCGGCCCGAACGAGGGCCCCTGCTTGTTGCTGGCCACCGCTTGCTGAGGAATGGCTACGGCGTTCCTGGCCGGCCAAGGATCCCCTCGGCTGCTTCTCTCACCATTGGGTTGCGGTCTAGGCGGGCGGCGAGGAGAGCTGCCTCGACCTCCGGGCCTTCGAAGGCGGTGAGGGCCACGACAGCTCGACGTCGGATCTGAGGCTTGCCGCTGCGGGCGGCTTCCAGCAGCGGAGCCAGGCTTCTTTCGTCACCGATCGAACCGAGGGCGGCGACGGCAGCCTCCCGAACCAGATTGTCGTCGGCGCCGTCGAGAGCCTCCACAAGCCAGGGGACGGCGGATCCATCGCCAATCTCACCGAGTGCGGTGGCGACCGCCTCCACGACCCGGGTTGACTGATCCTCTCGGGTCGCCCACACCGATGGGAGTGCGTCGGGGCCCAGGCTGCCGAGAACCTCGATGATTTCAGCCCGAACCGTCTCGTCCAACTCACCGTCGAGAAGGGAAGAAAGTGGCTCGATCGCGTCCCGACCGAGGCGGGCGCACGCTGACACCGCCACTCTGCGCACCTCGGCCCGTGGGTCGGACAGATGAGGGAGGGCGTCTCCGGCGGCAATCTCTTCGAGCGTTTCCCGGGCAGTTCTCACGGCAGCGAGATTAGGGCATTGGTAGGGTGGCATCCCCGCGGCTGAGGGAGGCAGGTTGCTCGCAGTCAAGAACCTTGAGGTCGTCTACAACGACGTGATCCTTGTGCTGCGCGGGATCAGCCTTGAGGTCCCCGATGGTGAGATCGTGGCGCTCCTCGGTGCCAACGGTGCCGGGAAGACAACTGCCCTCAGAGCCATCAGTGGGCTGCTCGACGTCCACGAGGGTGATATCACCAAGGGTGAGATCACCCTGGACGGCGCTGCCATTCATCGCTCGACGCCGTCGGCCATCGTGGAGGCCGGAATCACTCAGGTAATGGAGGGGAGGCGGATCTTCCCCGAGTTCACGGTGGACGAGAACCTGCGAGTCGGTGCCCACACCAGCCGTTCGCGGATGGGCGAGAATCTGGACCGGGTCTACGGCCTCTTTCCAATCCTCGCCGATCGCCGCCGGGCCGTCGCCGGTTACCTCTCGGGGGGAGAGCAGCAGATGCTGGCCATGGGCCGCGCTCTGATGGCCGGACCTCGCTATCTGATTCTCGACGAGCCCAGCCTGGGCCTGGCCCCCATGCTCGTGGCCCAGATCCGCGATCTGATCGTTGAGATCAACGGTCAGGGGACCGGGGTGCTCCTGGTCGAGCAGAACGCGACCATGGCGCTGTCGATTGCGACCCATGGCTATGTGATGGAGACCGGCAAACTGGTGATGGACAAGCCGGCCGCTGCTCTCCTGGCCGATGAAGATGTCCGCGAGTTCTATCTCGGGTTGGGCGGAGACGAGAACGTGAAATCGTTCCGGGATGTCAAGCACTACCGTCGAAAGAAGCGGTGGGCATGACCCTTCACCAACGCAACCTGGCCGAGTATCTGCGAGCAGATCGGGTGGACCACGACGGACCGCTGCTGGAATTCAACGACGTCCATCTCAGCTTCGGTGGACTCAAGGTCCTCGACAACGTTTCATTCCACGTGCAACACGGCGAGTTGTTCTCGATCATTGGCCCGAACGGTGCCGGGAAGACCTCGATGTTCAATTGTCTCTCCGGCGTCTATCGGCCTCAGGAGGGGTCAATCCGGTTCCTCGGCGAGGAAATAATAGGGATCAAGCCGGACCGGATTGCCGCTCGCGGTATGGCTCGCACCTTTCAGAATGTCGAACTGTTCGAGCACCTCACAGTTCTCGACAACCTGATGCTCGGCCGCCATCTCCACGTCGAGTACGGGGCACTTTCGGCCATGGCCTGGCTGGGCAAGACCCGGCGAGAGGAATTGCGCCACAGGGAAGTGGTGGAGGACATTGTCGACTTCCTGGAAATCGAGCAGTTCCGGAAGTCGTTTGTCGGCATGCTGCCCTACGGGGTGCAGAAGCGAGTGGAGCTCGGGAGGGCGCTGGCGATGGAGCCCCGCCTGCTGTTGCTGGATGAGCCGGTTGCCGGCATGAATCTGGAGGAGACCGAGGACATGGCCCGCTTCATTCTCGACATCCGTGATGAGCTGGGAATTGCCATCGTTCTGGTCGAGCACGACATGCGGATGGTGATGGATCTCGCCGACCGCGTCCTGGTGGTCGATTTCGGAAAACCGGTGGCCCTCGGAACACCGGGCGAGGTCCAGAACAATCCAGACGTCATCCGCGCCTATCTGGGCCAGGAGCACGAAGTAATCGGAGGATCAGCATGACTATGACGGCTCCCAAGTCGGATCGGGTTGGGATTGTTAGCCCGGCATCGCGGCTCAGGGATTGGGCGAAGCAGATCCCTGATGGCGTGGCGTTGCGAGAGAAATACCTGGGTCTGTGGCGCGAGATCACTTTCTCGGATTATTGGGAGTCCGTGGTGACCGTGGCCCACGCCTTGCTTGCTCTCGACATCCAACCGGGAGACCGGGTTGCAGTGCATTCCGAGAATCGCCCCGAATGGGTGTACACCGACGTGGCCGCGGTCGCAGTCCGGGCGGCCAGCATGGGACTGTATCCGACCAACCCCGCGCCGGAGGTTCAGTACTTACTGGCCGACTCCGGCGCCCGGATCCTCATTGCCGAGGATCAGGAGCAAGTCGACAAGGCACTGGCGGTCAAGGATCAGCTGCCCGACCTTGCCCACATCGTCTACCTGGAGCCGCGCGGCATCCGCAACCGGTATGAAGATCCTCTGTTCATGTCCTGGGCCGAGTTCATCGAGTTGGGTCATGGGCATCGCGAGCAACACCCGGGCGCGGTGGAGGAGCGAATGGCGGCAGCTGCCGGCGATGATCTGGCGACGCTGGTCTATACCTCGGGGACTACCGGCCCGCCCAAGGGAGCAATGCTGTCGGTCAGCAACATCGACTTCGCTACCCAGATCGGGGCCGTGCGGGGAGGGTTTGTCGATCCGCCGCCCGGGCCCGACGATTTCATCCTCTCCTATTTGCCCCTCTGTCATGTGTACGAGCGGTTGTTCTCGGTGTGGTTTGGGTTGGGAACCGGAGCTACGGTCAACTTCGCGGAGTCGATCGAGACGATCCAGCAGGACCTGCGGGAGGTCCAGCCGACCATCTTCCAGTCGGTGCCCCGTATCTACGAGAAGATGTACGCCGCGGTGCTGGTCAGGGCAGCCTCGGCCTCGCGGCTCAAACGGCTCAACTACGCCGTCTGGATCAAGGCCGCCGACTGGATCGGGGAGAGACTGGTCGAGCGGGAGGGCAACCACAGTCTGGCTACTCGAGCCCTGTCGGGCCTCGGATCTGTGTTCTTGTATCGCGCTCTCAAGGAACGCCTCGGCCTGAGGCGTTGCCGGCATGCGATTAGTGCCGCCGCCCCAATTGCCCCAGAGATTCTGAGGTTCTTCATGGGGATCGGGGTTCCGCTCCTCGAGGCGTACGGCATGACCGAGAATTCGGCCATCGCCACCACCAACCGGCCGGGCCGGATCAAGCTGGGGACCGTCGGCGAGACCTTGCCGGGGGTCGAGTTGAAGATCGACGAGGCCACCGGCGAGATTCTCACTCGACATCCGGGCACGTTCGTCGGCTATTGGAACAAGCCGGAGGCAACTGCTGAAACGATTGATCGGGAAGGCTGGCTCCATACCGGGGACGTTGGGGAGGAGGTCGACGGCACCCACGTCAAGATCGTGGACCGGATGAAGGACATCATCATCACGGCCGGCGGCAAGAACATCTCGCCATCGGAGATTGAGAACTCCTTGAAGACCTCGCCATTCATCAACGAAGCGGTAGTCGTCGGAGATCGTCGCAAGTTCCTATCAGCCCTGATTGCCATCGACTTCGATGTCGTTTCCAGCTGGGCGCAGGCGAAGCGAATCACCCACACCACCTACCGCGACCTAACTGAGAAGGAGGAAGTCCGCAAGCTGATCGACCGGGCGGTAAAGGAGACAAACGAGAAGCTGGCCTCGGTGGAGCAGATTCGCAAGTTCGCCTTCTTTCCCAAGGAGCTGGATGAGGACGACGGTGAGCTAACAGCCACCCAAAAGGTCAAGCGCAAGGCCATTGAGAACAGCTTCAGTGGTCTGATCGAGGGCATGTACCGGTGACCCAATTCCTCCAGGCGACGGTGAACGGCATCGCGGTGGGTTCGATCTACGCGCTGCTCGCCCTGGGGTTTGTGATCATCTACAAGTCGACGCAAGTGCTCAGCTTCGCCCAGCAAGGCCTGACGGTGTTGGGAGCTTTCTGGGTTGTCTACTTCTCAACCGAGCTCGGTCTCAACTTCTGGATAGCCGTGCCGTTCGCGCTTGCCCTCTCTGCGTTGGTGGGGATTGGTGTAGAGCGGGTCATGCTGAGGCCGATGGTCGGCAAGCCCGTGTTCTCGGTTGCCATCCTCACAATCGGGCTCAACATCGTGCTACTGGTGATCGCCTTCGACCTGATCGGGGTCAACATCCGGTCGCTGGGAGATCCCTGGGGGCTCAAGAGTGTTTCTGTCGGAGATCTGACGATTTCCCACAAGGATCTCGCCACCATCATCACGACCGCCATCGTGGTTGGCCTTCTGCTTGCGTTCTTCCGCTTCAATCGTTTCGGGCTGGCCATGCGAGCGGTGGCAGCGGATCAGGAGGTGGCACTGGCCCAGGGTGTCACGGTGTCCAGAGTGTTCGCGGCCGCCTGGGCCATGGCTGCAGTGCTGGCCACGCTGGCGGGCATTTTCCTGGGGGCGGGAACCGGCCTCGCTCCGGCGGTCGGCACCCGTGCTATCAGAGCTCTCCCGGCGGCAGTGGTTGGTGGTCTCGACTCGATTGCCGGTGCGATCGTTGGCGGCCTGTTGATCGGTATGACCGAGGCGTACATGGTGACTTATCAGAGCGAATACCTCGGCTTCCTGGGCGCCAACTTCGCCAACGTGGTGGCATGGGTGCTGATGTTCATCGTGCTTCTCGTCAGGCCGTCCGGCATATTCGGAACCGTTGAGGTGGAGCGCGTATGAGAGGTCGACCAGGGCTCATCACCGACTACCGCCGGGACATGGCCATCCTGCCCAGCACTACGCAGCGAACCTGGTTTGCGGCGATGGCAGTCGTGCTCGTGCTGATCGGGTTGCAGTTGCCCGCCGACCTCGCGCTGCTGGGAGCCACCGCTGCCATCGCCTCGGTAGGTGCGATCGGCCTCAACCTGGTTACCGGATGGGCCGGCCAGGTGTCGTTGGGTCACGCATTCTTCCTCGGACTGGGAGCGTTCACCGCTGCCGTCCTCAATGGAGATCCGGATGGCCGCCTGATCGGGTTCGGCCTCGAGATGTGGATCTGGCTGCCGGCCGCAGGGTTGGTGGCCGCCGCGGCAGGCCTGATCGCCGCTCCGATCGCATTTCGGCTACGAGGTCTTTACCTTGCCTTCGTCACCCTCGGGCTCGTGTTTATCGGCGACCACTTCTTCAGGGAATGGCGCTCGTTGACAGGCGGTCAAGGAGTGGGGCGCCCGGCTGCTGATCCAGAGATCTTCGGGTTCGACCTGGGCTCGGACGGTGAAGTGTTCGGGATCTTCCTCGAGGCGGAACAGAAGTTCTATTTCTTCGGGTTGCTAGTCCTGCTCGTGATGGCATTCCTGGCCAAGAACCTGGTCCGATCGCGGATTGGGCGAGCATTCGCCGCTATCCGCGACCGCGACATCGCCGCCGAGATCATCGGCGTCTCGCTCTCCCGCTACAAGATGATCGCTTTCGCCATCTCATCGTTCTACGCAGGAATCGCCGGAGCCCTCATCTGGATGTTCATCGGGTTTGTCGAACCGACTTCGTTCAACATCCTGCTGTCCATCGAGTACGTAGCCATGGTGCTTATTGGGGGCGTGGCCACGATCTCAGGATCCATCATGGGGGCAGTGTTCATCACCTTCCTGTCCCGGATTGTCGACAATCTCTCCGGCTTCCTGCCCTTCATCTCCGACGCTCCCGCCGGCGGGTTCCTCACAAAGTTTCAGGTCGAGGAGATGCTGTTCGGAGCGCTCATCATTGGATTCCTGATCCTCGAGCCGCTTGGTCTCTATGGGCTCTGGATACGCGTCCGCAACTACTTCAAGGCGTGGCCGTTTAGCTACTGAAACCGGCTTTCAGCTATCAGCTTTCAGCTATCAGCCAGAGCGCCGCTCTCAACTCATTGCTGCGTACTGCCTACCGCATGTTCGCGTCTGCAGTAGGAGCATCCGCGTTCCGGCCTTTGGCCGGGCAACGGGAAACGGGCATCGGGCAACTTCCCTGCGCGAAACCCGTCCGCGCCCTCTATCGTTAGGCCACCCCACTCGGGGCTTCATAGATTTCTTACGAAGGGAACGAGGATGAAGAAGGGTTTGAAGCTGATTGCGCTTCTGGCTGCGTTGGCGCTCGTCGCCGCTGCATGCGGTGGCGACGATTCCGGCGACACCACAACGACAACCGCCGCCCCGGCCACGACAACCACAGCCGGCGGGTCGGATGCCACGACGACGACCACAGAGCCGGAAGACATGGGCCCGTCATATGACTTGGGCGTTACCCCTGCGCCATGTAGTGACGCGGTCAATGCAGACAACGGTTGCATTTACCTGGGCGTGATCTCTGACCTGACGGTTGGGCCGTTCTCCGCACTCGCGATCCCAGCCGTCGGCGGTCTGCGAGCTTTTTGGGCCGACATCAATGCCGGCGGTGGCATTGATGGTTTCGACGTCATCATTTCGGAGTCGAACACCATCGACGCCCAGTACGATCCGCAGTTGACAGTGCAGGGATACACCGAGATCGAGCCGAACGTGCTGATGCTCGCCCAGTCGCTGGGGACGTCACAGACAATCGCCATCATGGACCGTCTGGTCGAAGACAACGTCGTGACGGTTCCGGCCACCTGGTGGTCGGGCTGGGCCTTCGACGAGACCGACGGCGACGGTCGGGTTCTCGAGGCTGGAGCCAACTACTGCTTCGAGGCGATGAACGACTTCGACTTCGCATTGAGCCAGTTCGGCGCAGAGATGACGTATGGCCTGGTTTACTTCCCGAACGACTACGGCTTCGATTATGCCGCCGGCGTCAAGCTCGCTGCCGCCGCCAACGGCATCGGCGAAGCCGCTGTGGATGTCGTTCAAATCCCGATCTCGGCTGGTGGCGACGTCACCGAAGCAGTGACGCAGATCCTTGCCAATCAGTTGGACGTTGTGTTCATCACCACCGGTCCGTTCGAGATGGCGGGGGCGCTTGGAGGCGTCGTCACGAATGGTGGTACGACCGCCTTCATCGGCACCCACCCGACCTGGAATCCGGCGCTTCCGCTGGCCGCCCCCGACCTGGTCCCGGCGCTGGAAGCCCTGTACTTCCACTCTGACTGGATCCCCGGTTGGTGGGGTGACAGCCCCGGCCACACCAAGGCCAAGGCGGCTGCCGAAGCTGAAGAGCAATCGCCCAACGCGTGGTATATCAATGGCTGGGCATCGCAGTATCCGATCAAGGCCATCATCGAAGCCGCCATTGCTAATGGCGACCTGACCAGAGAAGGCGTCTCCGGAGTCGTCAAGACGCTGGACGATGTCGATTTCGACGGCATGATCGACAACGGCGACTTCGCCAATACTCCGGAGGCGGCTGCCAGGGCCAGCCTCATCAACACGGTTGATGCCACGGCACCGGGCGGTACGGTCAACCTGGTCCCCCTCGGGGTAGGTCCGACCGCAGAGGCCCATGACTTCACGGGGCCCTGTTTCGCCGGCTAGCCGATAACGACTGACGAAAAGGGCGCCCGCGAGGGCGCTCTTTTCTTGGCTTCGGCGCATCCGATCATCCAACCTCCCACTGGTAGCTGGTAGCTGGTAGCTGGCACAGATAGACTCACCCGCCATGACCACCGCCTATCTGCCACTAGCCGCATCCGTTCTACCCAGACGCCGCGTCGTTACCGCAGCTCTGGTGGTCTCGTTCGCTTTGCTGACGGCATTGGCCGCCCAGTTCCGAATCAATCTGCCGTTCACCCCGGTTCCGATCACCGGACAGACGTTCGCGGTGCTGTTGGCGGGCGGAGTGCTGGGCAGCCGGGCTGGGGCCTCGAGCCAGGCGCTCTACTGGGTGGGCGGCCTGTTCTTCCCTTTCTATGCAGGAGGTGGCAGCGGCTGGGAAGTCGCCAAAGGCGCCACCGGCGGATATCTGGTCGGCTTCATCGTTGCCGCCTGGATCGTTGGTTCGTTGGCAGAACGCGGCCAGGACCGGACAATCGCATCGGCGATCCCGGCCTTTCTGACCGGCACGGTCATCATCTACCTGGTGGGCGTTCCCTGGCTGGCTCACGTCGCCGACTACGGCTGGCAGGAAGCACTTGAAAAGGGGATGGTCCCATTCGTGATCGGTGATCTCGCCAAGGTGGCGCTGGCCGGCATCCTGTTGCCAGGTGCCTGGCACCTGACTCGAAAGTAGTCAGTCTCAGCCAGCCGGATCCATCCCCGCCAACCCGATTGGCCTGGAACCGTTCCCAACGCGCGCAGCGTTAGCCCCTTGTACCATCAATCAGCCCCATGACCGATCTTCTCACTCCCGCCGAACCAGCCCTACCCGACCCCGAGACATCGCCGCCCCGTCGTCGCTGGATGACGCCAGGCGCCATCGCGGTCGGCCTGCTTTTGCTGGGGTTCCTGC